>DATLFW010000427.1:0-2193 GCA_035540775.1 Acidimicrobiia bacterium | reverse complement strand
CCGACGTGTCGATGACGAGCACGACCTCGAGAGCGTCGTTGGGGAGGTGGAGCACGTCGACGGGACGGCGAATACCGTCTTCCATGACGGTCACGTGCTCGGGACCGACGACGGTTCCCGCTGCGGCCCGGGGGGCCGTGAGGGTCACGACCACGCGGGGCGGGAGGCTGGTGTCGACGCTCTGGACCTCCAACGGGACGGGGGGATCACCCGCCGCCTGGGCAGCCGCGGGGGCCCCGCCTCCGCCGATCCCGAGGAGACCGAGGAGCCCGAGCACGACGGCCCGGCGGGCGCGCTGGCGCTTCACTGCTGCTCCCCGAACTCTCGCCACATGGCGAGGGCGTCCTCCACGCCGAAGATCTGCGCCTCGAGGTGGATGCCGTTCTGCTCCAACTTGTCGCTGAAGCCGGGCCGCAGGCCGGTCGGCTTGAGCGACCCGACGAACCTGCCCTTGTCGTCCATCCCGGCCGAGTAGTCGAAGAGGTAGATGTCGGAGAGCGAGATGACCTCGCCTTCCATGTAGCCCACCTCTGAGATGTGGGTCACGCGGCGGGAGCCGTCTCGCAGGCGCGACATGTGGACGATGAGGTCGATGGCCGAGGCGATCTGCTCACGGATGGCCCGCACCGGCAGGTCCATCCCCGCCATCAGCACCATGGTCTCGAGACGCGACAGGGCGTCGCGGGGCGAGTTGGCGTGCAGCGTCGAGAGCGATCCGTCGTGACCGGTGTTCATCGCCTGCAACATGTCGAGCGCCTCGCCGCTGCGCACCTCGCCGACGATGATGCGGTCGGGGCGCATCCGCAGGGCGTTGCGGACGAGGTCTCGGATGGTGACCTGCCCCTTGCCCTCGATGTTGGGCGGACGGCTCTCCATCCGCACCACGTGGCGCTGGCTCATGCGCAGCTCGACGGCGTCCTCGATGGTGACGATGCGCTCGCCGTCGCCGATGAAGGACGAGAGCACGTTGAGGAGCGTCGTCTTCCCGGCGCCCGTCCCGCCGCTCACGAGGACGTTGAGCCGGCCCCGGACGCACGCGTCGAGGAACTCGACGGTGTCGTCGGAGAGGGTTCCCGTCTTCACCAGGTCGGCGGCCTGGAGCGCGCGGCGGGAGAACTTCCGGACGGTGAGCATGGGACCGTCGACGGCGAGGGGCGGGATGACGGCGTTGACGCGGGAGCCGTCGGCGAGGCGGGCGTCGACCATCGGCGATGACTCGTCGATGCGCCGGCCGACCTGGGAGACGATCCGCTCGATCCCCCGCCGGAGGTGGTCGTCGGAGAAGAACCGCGCCTCGGTGAGCTGCAGCTTGCCGTCCCGCTCGACGTAGATGGTGTCGGCCGTGTTGACCATGATCTCGGTGATGGTCGGGTCGGCGAGGAACTTCTCGAGCGGCCCGTAGCCGAGGACGTCCTCGCTGATCTCGGTGACGATCCGCGCCCGCTCCTCCTCCGAGAGGGGGATGTCTTCGTTGGCGAGGATGTCGTCGATCTCCTGGACGACCATGCCGCTCAGCTCCTCGGGGTCGACCGAGGAGTCGTAGAGCCGGGTGCCGAGGCGGATGAACATCGCCTGCTGCACCCGTTGCTTCAGGTCGTCGAGGGCGTCGGCCGACCGTTGCGGCGTGTTGTCGGCCACGGCGCGGAACCACGACCCTGCGCCGGCAGGCCCGAACGGCGAGCCGCCGATCTCCTGCGCCTGCTTCATGCGGTCACTGAGTTTCATCGGACCTTGCCCCTCCTCTTCGAGAACCGGCGGGCGACGTCCGCCGGGACCTCCGCGAACCGGGTGACCAGCTGGAACAGCGCGTCCGACGACGGGGAGATGTCCTCGCTCGCCAACAGCGGGTTGCCCTGGTTCATGGAGACGGTGACGACGACCGACGACGGCACGGCCACGTCGATCGGCATGCCGACCGTCTCCTCGATGTCGATGAAGCTGAGCCCGACCTGACGGTCGCTTCGGTTGAGCACGAAGTGCCGCGACTGGGTCGTCATCCCGATCTGGTCGAGCGCTTCCACCTCCTTGCGCATGCAGCGGACGGAGGGAACGTCGGTGACCGCCACCAGGACGAAGTCGGTGGCGACTTCCCCGGCCGCCAGCGTGAACTCGTCGAGGCCGGAGCCGGTGTCGACGACGACGAACGGGAACGCCTCGCCGAGCGCCTTCACCATCCGGGCGACCCGCTCCGGC
>DATLFW010000426.1:0-2216 GCA_035540775.1 Acidimicrobiia bacterium | reverse complement strand
ATGCGGTACACGCCTGGGAACACCCGTTCGAGGCGCCACGACCGCACCAGACGATGGACGACCTTGCGGTCGGATCCGAGCTTCGCCGCCTGCTCGAGAGTGACGAGACCGTGCTGCCGGGCGGCCAGAGCTTCCAACGTTCCCTGTGTGCGTGCCACGTCCCGCTATGCGCGACGAGGTACGCACACGCGACAAGAAACTGGGGAAAGTCAGGCGAGGCGGGCGTCGAGGAGCTGGTTGAGGACCTGTGGATTCGCCTTGCCCTGGGCCTCCTTCATGAGCTGGCCCATGAGGAAGCCCCGCAGCTTCTTCTGCCGCTTCTCGTCGGCCGACGCGTACTCGGCCACCTCGGCGGGGTTGGCGGCCAGCACCGAGTCGACCAGCGCCGCCAACTCCCCCTCGTCGCTCACCTGAGCGAGCCCACGCTCCTCGACCAGCGCCCGGGGCGATCCGCCTTCGGCGAGCACCGTCTGGAGCACGTCACGAGCGAGGTTTCTCGACAGGGTGCCGTCGTCGACCAGCGCGACGAGTTCGGCGAGCCCGGCCGGCGTCAGGCGCAGCTCGCCGACGCCGCCGCCCGTCTCGTTGAGGTGGGCGAGCACCTCGCCCGTCGCCCAGTTGACGACGGCCCGGGGGTCGGCACCCGCGGCGACGGCAGCCTCGGCCCACTCGGCGAGACCGGCGGTGCCGAGGAGCGTCCGGGCGTCGTCCTCCCCGACACCCCACTCCGACACGTAGCGAGCTCGCTTGACGGCGGGGAGTTCCGGCATGGTCGCCCGCACCCGCGCCCGCCACTCGGGATCGGGCCGCACGGGGACGAGGTCGGGCTCCGGGAAGTAGCGGTAGTCGAACGCCTCTTCCTTCGACCGCATCCCGTGGGTGCGGCCGTCGTCCTCGTTCCAGTGCCGGGTCTCCTGGACGACCCGCTCCCCCGCTTCGAGCAGCGCCACTTGCCGCTCCTGCTCGTACTCCAGTGCCCGCACGAGCGAGCGCAGGGAGTTCATGTTCTTGATCTCGACCTTGGTGCCGAGTTCGCTCGTCCCGGCCGGGCGCATCGAGACGTTGGCGTCGACGCGGAGCGACCCCTCCTCCATCTTCACGTCGGAGACGCCGATGGCCTCGAGGGTCGCCCGCAGCTCCTGCACGTACGCCCGCGCCTGTTCCGGAGAGCGGATGTCGGGACGGCTCACGATCTCCATGAGCGGGACGCCGGCCCGGTTGTAGTCGACGAGCGAGTGGGAAGCCTCGTGGATCCGGCCGCCGCCGCCGACGTGGGTCGTCTTGCCCGTGTCCTCTTCCAAGTGGGCGCGCTCGATGCCGATCACGACCGGCTCGGCGGCGTCACCGTCGCCGTCGCCCGCCGGGATCTCGAGCCGGCCGTCGACCAGGATCGGCAGGTCGTACTGCGACACCTGGTAGTCCTTCGGCATGTCGGGATAGAAGTAGTTCTTCCGGGCGAAGACCGAGCGCTCCGGCACCGAGAAGCCGAAGGCCTCCCCCACGCGAAGGGCGAACTCGACCACCCGCTCGTTGAGGACGGGCAGTGAGCCGGGCAGACCAAGGCAGACCGGGCAGATGTTGGTGTTGGGCTCGGCGCCGAACTCGTTGGGGCAGGAGCAGAAGAGCTTCGTGCGCGTCGCCAGTTCGACGTGCACCTCGAGCCCGATCACCGTCTCCCAGGTGGTCGCGGTGGCGGTGCTCATGCCACTCCCTCCAGAGCAGCCGGAGCGGCGTCGAAGGCGAACCCGTCCTCCAGCACCTTCGCCACCCGGAACATCACCCGCTCGCCGAGCGCCGGGGCGAGCACCTGCACGCCGAGGGGCAGACCGGCGTCGTCGAGCCCGGCAGGGACCGACATCCCGGCCGCACCCGCAAGCGACGTCGGGATCGTGCAGACGTCGTTGAGGTACATGGTGAGGGGGTCGTCTACCTTCTCCCCGAGGCGGAAGGCGCTCGTCGGGGACGTCGGCGACAGCAGCGCGTCGAAGCGCTCGTAGGCCCGGTCGAAGTCGCGAATGATGAGCGTGCGGACCTTCTGCGCCTGCCCGTAGTAGGCGTCGTAGTACCCGGCCGAGAGGGCGTAGGTGCCGAGCATGATCCGCCGCTTCACCTCCGGCCCGAAGCCCGCCTCCCGAGTCGCGGCATTCATGGTCGCCACGTCGGGGCCGTCGACCCGCAGCCCGTAGCGGACGCCGTCGTAGCGGGCCAGGTTCGAC
>DATLFW010000425.1:0-5073 GCA_035540775.1 Acidimicrobiia bacterium | reverse complement strand
CCCTTGTTCGAGCACGGGTTCCGGCGCTTCGTCGCCGACATGTGGGCGGGGTTGGCGGCCGACATGCGCACCATCCTCGCCATCCCGACCCTGAAGCTGGCGCTGGTGGGAGTCGGTGGCGTCCTCTTCGCCATCACGGCGCTGGCTGCCTGGCTCCCGGTGTTCTACGAACGGTTCCACGACCTCAGCCAGGCACAGGCCACCACCGCCTTCATGATGCTGGTGCTCGTCGGCGGCATCCCCGGCATCCTCCTCGGCGGTCGCCTGGCCGACCGGTACGCCGGACGGATCGAGGGCGCCCGGGTCGTGATCCCTGCGTACTGCATCTGGATCTCGATGGCGTTCGTCACCCCTTCGTACCTGCCCGTCCCCTTCCCGGTGGCCTTCGCCCTCCAGGTCGTCAGCTTCTTCGTCATGACCATGGCCATCCCGGCGCTCCGGGCGGGCCTGACCGACGTCGTCCCCGCCAACCTCCGTGGCACGGGCTTCGGCGCCTTCAACCTCATCTCGGTCGTCATCGGCGCCGCCGGTGCCCCGGTGGTCGTCGGCGCCCTCGCCGACCTCACCAACCTGCGCGTCGCCTTCCTCTCGACGACGCCGGTCGTGCTGGTCGGCGCCTTCGTCCTCTACCGGGCACGTGTCCATCTCGAAGCCGATGCGGCGAAGATCTTCGAGGCGGTCATGCGGGCGATCCAGGAACAGCAAGCCCGAGACGCAGAGGCCGCCGGGTCCGACGGCGAGACGCCGGGCTAGATCGTCGAGCGCTCCGCGGAGGCAACGACGTCTCGCTCGAACGGAATGCCCGGCTCGACGCTGACACCTTCGGTCGCCCGGTAGAACCCACGGACGGCCTCCAGCGGCGCCTCGGCCTCGACCAGTACCGGGAGATCGGAGCGCTTCAAGGCGTCACCCATGCGCACGGCGCGCCGACTCCCCGCCTCGACGGTCAGGTTGCCGAGACCCTCGGGAACGAGAGCCACGCCGCCGGCAAGCACCGAGATGGTGAAGGAGACGTCCTCGGCACCGGGATTCCGGACGGTGATCCACTCGTCGTGGACGTCGTCGGCGCTTCCCGCGGGGAACACCCAGCGCGTCGACGCCCTGGGGATGCCAGGGGCCACGCTGAAGCCGATCCGCGGCGAGCCGGTGCGCGCCACGATCGCCTGCTGCGCCACGACGTCGGCGCTTCCGATCGCCTGCACGAAGACGGCGTGGGCGCCCTCCTCGAGGACCTTGTTGATCCGCACGGCGACGGCCGAGCGCGACGGCACCGGCACCACCTGCGGTTCGGCCACGCCGCCGTCGGCCGGCTCCGCTGTGACCTCCACCTCGGTGTCGGTGCGCCCGGGATTGAAGATCCAGATCTCCTCGATCACCCGTGCGCCGACCAGGCCCTCCGGGAAGGCCCAGTTCGGAGCCGATTCCGTGGCACCCAGCGCCAGGGCGAGTCCTCGCCGGCCGCCGCCACCCGTGAACTGCGTGGTGCGCTCGGCGACGATGCGCCCGACTCGAGCCTGCACCTCGGCGGCGACGAGACGCTTCCGCAGCACGTGGTCGTGCACCATGACGGACACGCGCGAGCGGGCCGGCACGACGAAGGCCTGGAGGTCCTGCGGGCGGGATGCGCCGTCCTCGGAATAGAACGCCATGTCGACGATGGCGTCCTCGTCGAACGGGTTGAGGAGGTGGAGTTCGTCGCGGGCGCCGCGCACGGTCGTGCCGCCCGCGAACATCCACCGCGTCGACGGGCGCCGAGCGCACGGCGACGTCGCGAGGTCACCACCACCTTCGAGGACGTGTTCGACGGCGGCCCCGCCGCCGAAGATCTCCACGACGACGCCAGGGTTGGCGACCGGTGCGACGTCGGCGACGCGCACCTGCACCCGGGACCGCGGCTTCACCTCGACGCGTTCACGGCCTTCCACCGTCCCGTCACTCAGCACCGTCACGGACGCCCTGACGGGCTCCTCGCCGGCATTGACGACGGCGACCATCTCGTCGAAGCCTTCGCCGTCGGCGTTGCCCGCCGCGCAGTACCACGCCGTCGAGAGCGTGTTGGCAGGTGGAACGAGCGGCCCGGCCAGGACGGCGTCCGGCCGGGTGGCAAACGCCGCCTCCGGCCGAGGCGCCTTCACGGCTTCGCCGGCGATGGCGGCCGCGGCGAGCACGCCGCCGACGACGAGCACGACGAGACCGCGGCGGACGGGCCCCGTCTCGGTCACGACGCCGCCCCACTTGGTGTGAACGACGGGCGCACGTCGCGGGCCGCTTGGCGGTGGGCGTACTGCTCGGCCCGCTCGGCCGATGCCCGGCGCCGCCACGCCACGACGACGACAGCCCACAAAAGGAACTGCACGGTGATGGCGCCGTACCGCAGGAGCTGCCCGCCGTGTGACACGTCGAGCCCCTCCACCGACTGGACCGGGAACGCGTTGACCAGCCCGAAGGCTCGCGAGTGCGGCGCGGCACCCTCGTCGGTCCGCGCCGACCACCCGTCGTCGTAGCGCTCTGCGACCACCACGACGCCTTCGCCGTCGAGGCCGTCGCCGGGGCGCGCACCTCCCCCCACCGCCACCGCACCGTCGAGTCCCACGCTCAGCGTGTCGAGGGGGGCTCCGTCGAGCGCAGCCTCGGCGGCATCGCCGTCGACGATCGCCCGGTCGGGCATCCAGGCGCGGTTCTCGTAGAGGATCATCGCCGGGTCGACCTGCAGTTGGACGAGATCGATCTGGCGTGCCAGCGCGGCGGCGAGCCGAGTGTCGAGTTCACGCACGGACGGGACGCTGGCCGAGGGCTGCGCCCGGACCGGTGCGGCGACGTAGCGGACGGCGAGCGGGCCGACCATGTGGCCCAACCGGTCGGTGCGCCCATCGAGGGCGGCCTCCAGGGCAGCCGAGAGGTGCGACGTCGCGGAGTCGGCCGGGGGTGGGAAGAGATCGCGGGCGTCACCGGTGCCGTTGCGGGTGACGCCGTAGCCGGTGCCGTCGGAGAGCGTGAAGGAGTGGAGCGGCAGTTCGCTCGGGTCACCCAGCCAGAGGACGCGGAAGCCGCCGTCGGCTTGCTCCGCATCCATCCACCGAAGCGAGCGCGCCCAGTCTGCGGGGCGCAGGTCCCACCGGCCGCCGAACGCCTCCCCGAGGAACGGCAGCGTGGCGATCACGAGCCCGGCCGACGCCGCCACCGACGCGAGCTGCCGCCAACCGAGTCCCGTACGGCGCAGTTCTTCGCGCAGGATGCCGGAGCCGAGCCCCACGGCCATGGAGATGCCGAGGGCGGCGACCACCAGTGCGGCCTCCACCGGAGGGGTGCCCGCGCCGAGGTCGAAGCGTCCCGGGAGCCATGCCGCCAGCCACCCGGCCAGGGCCAGGAACCAGGCGCGCGTCGCCCACCGCAGCCGGAACCCCGACCCGATGAGCAGGGGGTGGGCCGCCACGGCCAGCATCAGCCACCCGAATCCGACGAGCGCCCGGCCGGTGTCGAAGGTGACGACGTCGGTGACCGACGGCCGCTCCTGGTAGACGAAGCCGAGGGCGCCGAGGTCGGGCGTCGGAAGGAGAAGGCTCAGCGACCAGGGAAAGAGCAAGAGGACCGCAATGCCGACGGCGAGCGCCGATGCCGCCAGCCCCCGCACCGCCTCCGTGCGTCCCCCGGCAAGCGCCGAACCGACCACGAGGGTGAGGGCCATGTACGGCACGATCAGGGCAGCCGGCGGGAAGAACGACACGACGATGGCGGTGAGGATCCCGAGGGAGAGCAGCGCTCGGCGGCGGTCGCGGGCCGGGCGGTCGTCGTCGGGATCCCCGAAGGGAGCGATCCCCGAGGCACGCAGGACGCGCTCGAGGAGGAACGGCCCGGCCGCGTACAGCACCAGGGGGCCGAGCCGGCCGCTGCTGATGACGTTGCGGGGCAGGGGAAGCACGGCGTAGGCGACGGCGGCACCGATCGGCGCCCAGGCCGAGCGAGCGAGCGGCAGCATCATGCGGTAGGCGCCGATGGCTGCGACGGGGATCGCCGCCACGATCACGAGCGTGCGGGCGGCGTCGGCGTTGCCGAACAGCAACGCCGAGAGGCCCGCCATCAGCGCAAAGGCAGGCGCGGCCGGGGCGGGCGAACCGATCCAGGCGTGCCGCCAGGCCGAGGTGAACTCCCGCCACAGGTCGGACATGCCCGGCCAGGGCAGGAACGACCCGACGCTCGGAACACCGCTGCCGATCAGTTCCCGCGAGCCCATGAGCACGACGAGGAGGAAGACGGCGGCAAAGATCGGCGTCGGGCGGCGGAGCGCGTCGGCGAAGGTCTCGGCGGCGTCGCGCGATGCGCCGCTCAGGGCGTCCATTCGCGTGCCGAGGTGGAGTTGCCCGGAGAGGAAGGCCCGGAGGTAGGCGCTGCCGCGAATCTGGAGCGCGCGCACGTCGGCATCGGGAACGGCCCGCATCGCCTGCACGGCTCGGCGCTGGCGGAGCGTGGTTCGGAGGTGGCGGAGGTTCCAGAACCACGCCGAGACGATCGAGAGCGAGCGTCGAGCCCGGCCCATCGCCGCGAGGGCGGCCGCCTGGACCATGGCGACGGCGAGGGCCTGGGGGAGGACCCGGAGCAGCGACCAACCCGAGTAGTTGCGCAGGAGCATCTGGAGTCGGTTCCGCGGTTCGAGCGCGCGGGCAGCGTCGGGATCGGCCCCGAAACGGGCTTCGAGCGCAGCGCGGGGGCGGGCGACGACGGCGTCGGGGACGACCATCACGCGCGCTCCGGCGAGGCGGGCTCGCCAGCAGAGATCGAGCTCCTCGATCCCGGCGGTGAACTCGGCGTCGAAGCCGCCGAGCTCCGACCACAGGTCGGCACGGACGAGCATGGCCGCCGACGGGAGCCCGAGCATGTCGCGCACGGCGTCGTGCTGTTCGTGGTCGATCTCGCCCGGTTCGACCGGCGAATACGGGACCCCGGTCTTGTCGGCCGACAACCCGACTTGGAGGAGCACCTGGGGGCGGTCGGCGTCGACGAACTTGGGACCGACGATGCCGGCGTTGGACCGCACCGCTTCCTCGACGAGGTGGGACACGGCGTCGGCCGCGAGCA
>DATLFW010000424.1:0-5605 GCA_035540775.1 Acidimicrobiia bacterium | reverse complement strand
GGAGGTCGAGGTAGGCGGACCCGGGCCGGCCCGTGCGCGCCACCCCGAGCGCCTCGCGGACGAGCGGGCCCAGTGACTCCGGCGTGGTCGCCGTTCGGGCCCACTTCGCCACCACCCGCGCCACCGACTCCTGGTCGCAGTCCTGCACGGCGCCCATCCCCCGGAGGGAAAGGGGCGTCCGGCCCCCCAACACGACGGTGGGAATCCCCGTCGACTGCGAGTTCGCGATGCCGGTGACGCCGTTGGTGAACCCGGGGCCGGCCGTGATCGCTGCCACCCCCGTGCGCCCGGTGCAGCGGGCCCACCCTTCGGCCATGAAGACGGCGGCGCTCTCGTGACGGGTGCTGAGGAGACGGATGCCGACCTCCCGGCACCCGTTGACGACGGGCGCGACGTGACCGCCGGGCAGGAAGAAGAGGGTCTCGACCCCACCCGCTCGCAGTGCCTCGGCAACCGACACGCCTCCGTGGTGGTCGGGGACCTTCATGTACTCGCCGGCGCCGCCGCCGAGCAGCGTCTCAGATCCAGGCGTGTCGGTCATCGGTGCCTCCAGGAGAAGAGCGGGGCGCGCCTCAACCTGACACAGCCGTCAGGTCGTCGGCAATTGCAGGGCGTCAGCGAGCCGGCGGCGGAAGGGTGGTGACGCCGAGGCCGTCCGGGAAGGTCAGTGACTCGTCGACGACCGCAAAGGGTCGTGGGAGGCCGAGGGTGCCGAACTCGATCCGCACCACCGACCCCTCCTCGTGCACCGCACCGAGGCCGTCGTTCGCATTGGGTTGGATCCCGAGGTCGGCCACCCACAGCGATCCATCGGGCGTGGTGGCGAGACCGAAGGGCGTCACGCCCGTCGCCGTGAAAGCGCCGCCAGGCGGCGGCATCGGCGGGACGAGGACGTAGCGCAGGAAGAGACCGTCACCGTCGTACTCGGCCACCGTCCCGGTGAACACGCTGGACACGTAGAAGGTGCCGCGGCCACTCCCGATCACCGTGCTCGGCGTCATCGAGAACGGTGCGCCGGCGATGAACAGCTCCTTGGTGATGCGCCCCGCGTCGACGAGCGGCGCCCCGCTGGCGTCGATCCGGCCGCACCCGCCTGCCGGCGTGGCCGCCGTCGGGAAGTCGCCCGTGTAGCGATAGACACCGCCGGGCAGGCCGTCGGCGCCGGGCCGGTTGGTGGCGACGTAGATCGCCCGGGCGTCGGGGTCGACCCACAGCCCTCCAGCCGTGCCGAGCGTGGTATCGAGCTTGCACGAGGGAACATCGGTGCGATCGAAGGGCCCGAAGAACAGCACGAGCTCGCCCGTCGCGGGCTCGTGCGGGAAGACGTCGCCGATCGTCGTGGTGACGATCTCGTCGGAGGAGAGAAAGCCGCAACCCTGATTGTCGGGCGACCCGAGGTACGACGCCGGGGTCAGCTTGCCGAGCTGCGTCACCGACAGGTTGCCGACCTTCGACCCGTCGAGTTCGAAGTACCCCCAGCCGGGCAGCACGGGCGGGTTGGCGCTCGGGTCCTGGTCGGTGTCCTCGCCCGCCACGAACCGCCTCGGGTTCTCGGGATCGATGCAGACCTGGCCGTTGATGTCACGACGAAGCGTCTCGTCGGTCACCCCAACGCCGCCGTTCGGCGACGAGTACACGTGGACGCCCTCGATGATCGTCTGCTTCACCGACGGATCGGCCGCGTCGTAGGCGTTGAGGCGGTTGTCCTCCGGACTGAGGACGATCGTCGTCCCGCCGGTGGTGGCGATACCCGGCGCCGGTCCCGCGCCGGCGGCTCGTCCGCCGATCCCGCTCGCGACCGCGCACACCCCGACTGCAAGTGCCGTCCACCGACGCATCCCGCTCCCCCGAACCCTGACACCGATGTCAGGTGACAGTTTCGGCGCCATTCGTCCGGATTCCTCCCCTCGCCGCGTGCCCGCCGCGCAACCAGAGGGCGGAGGCGGGTATGTCGGCCGTGTCCCTCACGACGCGCTGACGCGCGCCGAAGACAGGAGTTCCGACCGTGCGCGTGCTCGATCCCGAGCCCATTCCCGATCTCGACGACTACCTCCGAGCCGGCGGCGGCGCGGGTCTGGAGGCAGCCCGGCGCCTGGGAGCTGCGGGCACGATCGACGAGGTGGAGGCGTCGGGACTTCGGGGACGAGGCGGCGCGGGCTTCCCGACGGGGGTGAAGTGGCGCACGGTGGCGGGCCTGGCGACCCTGGAGGAACCTCGCACCGTGGTCGTCAACGGTGCCGAGGGCGAGCCCGGGACGTTCAAGGACCGCGCGATCCTGCGCACGAATCCATACCGGGTCCTCGAAGGCGCCCTCGTCGCTGCCTTGGCCGTCGGCGGTGCAGACCGCATCGTCGTCGCGCTCAAGGCGTCGTTCCTTCCGGAGATCGAGCGGGTGCGCCGGGCCATCGGCGAGGTCGAGCGGGCGGGGTGGACGGAAGGAGTCGTCGACTTCGAGGTCCTCGAAGGCCCCGAGCACTACCTGTTCGGCGAGGAGACGGGATTGCTCGAGGTCCTGAGTGGCCGCCCACCGTTCCCACGGATCGCGCCTCCCTACCGCCACGGCGCCGACGAGGTCGGCGAAGGCGGTGCCTCGGCTGCCGACGTCGAGATGGCCCACGTCGGCCACGATGCCGTCGCCCCCCCGACGCTCGTCAACAACGTCGAAACGCTGGCCAACGTCGCCGGGGTCCTCGCCCACGGCGCCTCCTGGTTCCGCACGCTCGGGACCGACCAGTCGCCCGGCACGGTCGTCTGCACCGTGACCGGCGACACGGTGCGCGCCGGCGTCGGCGAGTTCCCGATGGGGACACGCCTGCGAGACGTCATCGAGACGGTCGGCGGCGGAACGCCGGACGGGCATCGCGTGGCGGCCGTCCTCCCAGGGGTCGCCAACGCCCTCGTCCCCGCGTCCCATCTCGACGTTCCCGTCACCTACGAGGACTTCCGCGCCATGGGGAGCGGCGTCGGAAGCGCCGGGTTCATCGTGTTCGACGAGACCAGCGACTTCGTGGCCGTCGCCCACGGAGTGTCGCGGTTCCTCGCCGTGGAGTCGTGCGGGCAGTGCACGCCGTGCAAGCAGGACGGCCTCGCCATCCTGGAGCACCTCGACCGCGCCCGCGACAGCCGGGCCGCCGACGTCGACGAGGGGGCCGTCCTCCAGCGCCTCGGGACCATCACCGAAGGTGCTCGGTGCTCGCTCGCACAGCAACACCACGACGTGGTGGAGAGTGTCCTGCGGCTCTTCCCGGACGCCCTCCAGCTCCACATCGACGGCGACATCGGCCCGGCGGCGCCCGTCCTGATCGCTCCGCTCGCCGACATCGAGGACGGGGTGGCGATCCCCGAGGATCGCCATGCGGAGAAACAGGCAGACTGGACGTACGACGAGCGCTGGTCGGGTCAGGCGCCCGTCGACCGGCTCGAGACGCGCGTCTGAGCCGGGCCATGCAGCGAGACGAGAGGTCGAGAAGTGGAACCCGCTCGGGTCCTGGTCGTCGAGGACGACGCCGACGTGCGCGAGGTCATCGGGCTGGCACTGCGCCGTGACGGCGTCGAGACGGCCGATGCTCCCGACGGCGGGACGGCCCGAGCCCTCCTCGCCGAGGAGCACTTCGACCTCGTCGTCCTCGATCTGGCGCTGCCCGACGTCGCCGGCCTCGACCTCCTGACGGAGATCAAGGAGCTGGTCGACACTCCCGTCATCATCGTGAGCGCCCGCGGAAGCGAGGGCGACCGGGTGATGGGGCTCCGCGGCGGCGCCGACGACTACGTCGTGAAGCCGTTCTCGCCCCGCGAATTGAGCGCCCGAGTCGAGGCCGTCCTGCGTCGGGAACGGCGGGGGGCGCCCGCCGCCCTGGTGGTCGGTGACCTCGTCGTCGATCGTGTCGGACGAACGTGCCGGGTGGCCGGCGTCGGCGTCGACCTCACCGCCCGCGAGTTCGACCTCCTCGCCTACCTCGCCTCGCGGAAGGGCGAGCTCGTCACGCGGGACGACATCGCGGAGGCGGTGTGGAGTGAGGACCCGGCGAGCGTCCCGGACGGGACGATCACGGAGTTCGTTCGCCGCGTGCGCCAGCGTCTCGGCGTCGACCCGATGGGGCGGGAATGGATCGAGACGGTCTGGGGACGTGGCTACCGGCTGAGGGCGCCAGCCGTCAGCGAGTCGGCCTGAGCAGCAGGCGCCGCCGCGGGGACGGCCTCCGACACGCCGCGGGTGCGCCGCGCCCGCCCCGTCCGCCACACGCCGGCCTCGCCGCACGGACACCGGTAGTGGACGGCAATCCCGTCCTCGTCGTTCACGATGGATTCGATCCGCCGAGGCGTAACGAGCACCCGTCGGCCGCAGCGCTGGCATTCGATGTCGAACATGGGGCGATGGTGGAACGGGTACCGACAAGACACCAGTGGCAGAAATGCCGATGTGCGCGATAATCCTGCCATGACCCGACACACGGTGGTGGCGGTGGCGTACGAGGGGGTTCACCCCTTCGAGTTGAGTGTGCCGTCGGAGGTGTTCGGCCTCGACCGCTCGGACCTCGGCGTGGAGTGGTACCGGTTCCTGGTCGCCAGCGTCGATCCGACGCCGGTCCGCACGAACGCCGGGTTCTGGATCGACACCCCGCACGGGCTCGAGGCGCTCCGCGATGCGGACACGATCGTCGTTCCCGGCTGGGACGTCGAACGGACCCCACCCGCCGCCCTCGTGACGGCCGTGCGCGCCGCGCACGACCGCGGCGCTCGGGTCGTCTCCGTCTGCAGCGGCGCCTTCGTGCTCGCCGAGGCGGGCCTCCTCGACGGGCGGGCGGCAACGACCCACTGGATGTTCAGCGAACGCTTTGCGAAGCGCTACCCGCAGGTGCGGGTCGACCCAGGCGTCCTCTACGTCGACGCGGGAAGCGTCATGACGTCGGCGGGCACCGCGGCGGGAATCGACCTCTGCCTCCACCTCGTCCGGCTCGACCACGGCGCCGAGATCGCCAACGCGGTGGCGCGCCGCATGGTGGTGCCGCCCCACCGCGACGGCGGGCAGGCGCAGTACGTCGCCGAACCGATGCCGGCGCGCTCCGAGAGCGACCTCTTCGCCGACACGCTGGCCTGGCTCGGCGAGAACCTCGACGAAGAGGTGTCGGTCGCCGACCTGGCCCGGATGAGCGCCATGAGCCCTCGCACGTTCGCTCGCCGGTTTCGCTCGGTGACAGGCACGACCCCGTACCGGTGGGTCGTGCGGCAACGGGTCCTCCTGGCGCAGCGGCTGCTGGAGAGCACCGACGACCCCGTGGAACTGGTGGCACAACGCGCCGGCTTCGGCTCGGCAGCGGCCTTGCGCCAGCACTTCCAGCGCGAGCTGCGCTGTTCACCGACCTCGTACCGGCGGACCTTCCGCCTGTCGCCGATCGCGTCCTGACGACATCCCGTCGAACGACATCCCGTCGAGACGCGGCAGAGGGAGCCACCCCATCGGGCGCTCCCTCGCGTCGGTCGGCGGCTGGGTCAGTCCTCGGGGTCGGGCATCAGGGTCACTCCTCTTCGTCGTCGTCGGAACGGCGGCGCCGGGCGACGCCGAGCAGGGCGAAACGGGACACCCGCCGGTAGCCGAGCGCCAGGG
>DATLFW010000423.1:0-2434 GCA_035540775.1 Acidimicrobiia bacterium | reverse complement strand
GCCTTGTTCGCCTCGTCCGGCCACCGGGTGGCGGTCACTCTATCGCCGCCGTCGACGGCGTGGTGGAGCGGTACCCACACGCGGAGCGCGAGAAAACGCCGAGGCGGGAACGAGGTTCGGAGCGAAGCGATCCGAGGTTCTGGCAGGGAGCCCAGGAGACCGTTGGGGCCGCTGTTTAGCCCGGCCCGGCCCCCCCGGGCGGGTTATTCCAGCGTTCTCTACTGGGTCTCCTGGACTCCCCCACGTTCCGAGGTGCCCCTTCCGACCGAGCGACGAGCGCCATCCGGAAGGCCCACGACCATGCACACTCGGAGCGATGCCGTGGGTAAGTCAGCCGCAAACCGGACCCGCTGTCAAGCGGAACCGGCCCCTCGGCGACCCCTCCTGACCTGCCGAAACGCGCGTCGGTGCAGGTCAGAACGGGTGCAAAAAAAATCCTGACACGCCGGGTTCGATCGCGCCGGCCGACAACGCGAAACGCCTTACAGGACAAGGGAAATCACCCCTCGAGCCGGTTGGGTCAGGGTTGCCGCTGCGTCCGGCGGGCCTCCGCCATCCGCTCGGCCTCCAGCCGCTCGAGGTCGTACTCCTGGTGGTCGACGTGGCGCATGGCCTCCGCGATCGCGTGGTGGCCGGCCTGCTCGGCGATGAGGTGGTGCATCTCCTGGCACACCCGCCGGTACGACGGGTGTCCCTGCGGCGTGGTCCGCAGTTCGAGCATGTGCATCGCCGCCCGAGCATTGAGCTGCATGACGAACCGCAGCCGGTAGGCCAGGGACACCGCGTAGGAGGCCTGCTCCGGGAACTCGTCCTCGAGCGCCGCGTAGAGGTCGGCGGAGGTGCGCATGGCGCCATGAAAGCGCTCCTCCACGCCCGCCTCCACCACCGCCTCGGGCACCTCGTACCCGTGTTCCGGCGTGAGGCGCTGCCATTCGATGGTGAGCATGCGGTGGCGCTGGAGGTCACGGAACGCTCCGTAGTCGCACACGACGTCGAAGCGGTACCCGGTGCGCTCGAAGGCACGCCCGGGCTTGTGGCGGCGGTTCTCCCGCTCCCCGACGTACGCCCGTACGATGGCCAGGCGCTCGTCGGCTCCGAGCGAGCGGACGCGAGCGAGGATCTGGTCTTCCGGCAGGTTGGTGACCGGGTAGAGGATCGCGGCCAGGACCTTGTCCTCCCCCTCCGGGTCCCAGTCGACGAGGGTGACGGCCGGCCGCGGCTCGGGGGTGGCGGCGGCGCCGAAGATGCGTTCCGCGATCGCGAGCGTCCGCTCCCGGGTGTCGGTCATGTACGCCGACCAGGCGCCACCCCGATCCGGACGGTCGACGCGCTTCAGGAACGACGGGATGACCTTCCGAAGCTCGTCGAGCATCAGATCGGCGTAGAGGCGAGCTTCGGGGAGCGGGTGCGCCCGCATCCGCAACAGCAGCATCTCGTAGGCCTGACCGGTGCCGTAGATGCCGACGTTGGACAGGGTGGCGGCCGGCAGGATGCCGCGGAGGGAGTCGCACGTCTTCGCCTTCAGCGTCTGGCGGTAGACGAAATCGGAGTCGTCCGGCCCCTTGGGGTAGCGCTCCCTCGCCCATGCCTCGACCGCGGGGTACAGCTCGGAGTAGGTGTCGAACAGGTCGTCGAGGTCGGCGACGTAGCGGGCGCCGAGCGTCGAAGCGAGGATCTCCGGGTCGCGGTAGTAGCGGTACCGACCCCCCATCCGCTCGTCGTAGGGGATGTAGCGGGTCGACTGCTCGAGGTACGCCATGAGGCGGCCCCACTCGAGCACCTTCGTGAGGAGGTTCGAGGCCTGCTCGCAGGCGAGGTGGACGCCCCCGAGTTGGGCGACCGAGTCGTCGCCGTACTCGAGGAACACCCGTTCGTAGAGTTCTTCGGCCCGCCGGAGGCCGACGGTGGCGTCGATGGTCTCGTCACCCGTGATGTCCAGGTCGTCGACGAACTCGTCGAGGAAGAGCCGCCGCAAGCTCTTCGGGCTCCGCGAGTAGCGGGCGAACAGCGCGCCCTTCACGACCTCGGGCAGGTTGACGAGGGCGAAGACGGGCTGGTCGAGGTTGGTGAAGTACCGCCGCAGGATGGCTGCTTCGTCGTCCGTGAACGGCTCGGCCAGGTAGCGCATGGGTCGCCGATCCTACAAGTGGGGGCCGCGGGAGCCGCGGAGCCTCACTGGCTGCGCGCCGTGTCGAACTCGGCACGCACGGCGTCGAGGAGGCCGCCGTCCGTCCAGACGTCGACCCCGGTCAGGGCGAGGGACTTCGCCCCTTCGACCACCGCCCGGTCGGCGTTCGCCGACACGGCGTGGGCCGTGAAGTCGGGGCTGTGGAGGGGGACGTTGGGCGGCGCGACGGCGATCATGGGATGGATCGACGGGACCCACTTGCTCACGTTGCCCATGTCGGTACTCCCGACGGCTGCCGACGAGACC
>DATLFW010000422.1:0-2654 GCA_035540775.1 Acidimicrobiia bacterium | reverse complement strand
TCCCGGATCACCGCATCGACCTCGAGTCGCGGGTTGGCGGGGTCGGAGTCGTCGAGGCAGTAGCAGTGGTAGACGAGCCCCTCGAACACCGAGGCGGCGAGGATCCGCATGGCGCCCATCATGGCGCGCGACGGCATCATGGGCGCATGGCCGACACCGAGCAGGACGCCCTCGACGCCCTCGCCGACGCCTCGGCGGGCATCGCCGCCGGCGTGCGGGCGTCGTTGCCGGGCTGGGCCGAGGAGCGGGTCGGGGTCATCGTTGCTGCGTGGGGGCGGCACGACGATGACGAGCGAGAGCGGATCCTGACCGACGCCCGCCGCGCCGGGCAGGCGGCGGCGGAGCGGGTCGGCGCCGAGATGGACCGGCTCTTCGCCCTCGACCCCGACGAGCAGCGCGTGACGCCCCTCCAGATCGTGCGGACGGCGTATCGCGAGGTGACACCGGTGCTGGCCAATGCCGGGATCCCACCCGTCGAGCGCGACGAGTTCGACGAGCGGGCGTTTCCCGACGACGCCTACGGCCTCGTCCCGGCGTCGTTGCGCGACCTGGGTGGCGATGCGCTCCACGACCTCCAGATCCGCTGGGGCGTCGCCCGCACCACCCTCCATCACCTCCGCCGCCGCTCCTGACCCTCGTTGTGGCTGTTCCCGCCGGTGATCACCGGCAGGAACAGCCACAAGAGACGGGTGACGTGCGGTGGGGCCGGCGGCAGGGTCCACCGATGAGGGGATGGGACGGTCTACAACGGTTTGCACCATTCGTGACGGGAAGGCGGCCTTGATGGATCCCTTCGGCTTCAGTGGATTCTTCGGCCTGGCCATCGTGCTCGGCGTCGGCATCCTCGGGGTGATTGTCCTCGCCATCGTGGCGATCGTGTCGGGACGAGGCGAACCCGATCCTGACGCCCGGCGTACCCCGGCGCTCTACGCCACCGTCCTGGCGTTCCTCTCCCTCTTCACGCTGCTCATCGCCGGGGTGGCGACCGCCCAGTCGCTCCTCGAAGCCGCCATCGTCGAGGACCCGGCCGGGTCCTTCGAAGCGTTCCCCGAGCCGATCTTCCCCGACGGCGACGGCTTCGAGTTCGACGAGCCGCCTTCGTTCGACGACATCGACACGGCCGACGCCGACGACGCCCGGTACGCGTCGGCCGTCCAGTCGGGTCTGATCGCCCTCGCCGCCGGGGCCGTCTTCCTCTTCCACCGCCGGCTCTTCGACGGGCGCGCGCCCGGTGCCATGAAGGACGCCGCCTGGCGGGTGTTCCAGGCCTACGGCTACGCCGTCTGTTTCGTCGCCGTGCTGATCGTGCTCTTCGGGGCTGCCGGCAGCCTCTATGGGCTGTTCCGCATCATCGCCCCCGGTGTGACGGCAGGGTTCCTCGAGGCGAGCGTGGAGCGGCGGGAGGGGCTGGTGACGTTCCTGTCGGCCGGCCTGCTGGCCCTCGGCGCCGCCGCCATCTTCCGGGCCAACTGGGAAGGCGAGACGCCGTCGCTCCGACTGCGGCGTGGCCCGGGGGCTGGAACCCCACCCCCCGCTCCCGGCGAGCCCGCCGGCGCTCCGACCACGGGAGGTCCGCCGCCGGCGTAGCCGGCTGCGTCAGCGGCGGCGCTGGTCGTCGTCGCCCCGCACCTGCCACCCGGCCGACGAGATGGCCCGCTTCTCGTAGAAGAGGCAGTCGTCAGGACACGCGAACGGCACCTTCTCGGCGACGTCGAGCCGACACCGTTCGACCTGGTCGCCCGTCGGGAGTGTGCGGATCGAGTAGTGCCGGCAGTCGGAACGAACACCCACGGCGTCAATGATCGCGTACGGCCGCGCCACGACGGGATCGGGGCCGAGTTCACACACGCGTAACAGTGGCGGCACGGAAGCGAAACGTCTCCGGCCCATCCTCACGCCAGCACATTCGGGAGTCGGCTCGATCCGGCCGCCTCCGATCAGCGGCGGGGAGGGAATTCATGTTCGACACCGGCGACTACGCCTGGATCCTCATGTCCAGCGCGTTGGTCATGTTCATGACGCCGGGGCTGGCGTTCTTCTACGGCGGCATGGTCCGCTCGAAGAACATCCTCGGCATGCTGATGCAGAACTTCTTCTGCCTCGGCCTCATCAGCGTCCTGTGGGGCGCCATCGGTTACACGCTCGCCTTCGGCGACGCCGGCAACGGCGGCGTCATCGGCAACTTCGACTTCGCCTGGATGGACGGGCTGGTCACGGAAGCGCCGGTGGGTGACCCCAGCAACATGCTGCTGATGGTCTTCCAGATGACCTTCGCCATCATCACCCCGGCGCTCATTACCGGCGCCATCGCCGACCGCATGCGGTTCTCGGCGTGGGTGTGGTTCATCGGCCTGTGGTCGATCCTCGTCTACTCGCCGGTCGCCCACTGGGTGTGGGCCGGCGGCTGGCTCGCCGAGCTGGGCTCGCACGACTTCGCCGGCGGCGCCGTCGTCCACATCAACGCCGGGGCGGCCGCCCTCGCCGGGGCGATCATCCTGGGCAAGCGCCAGGGCTGGCCGAAGACGCAGATGGCCCCGCACTCGCTGCCGTGGACCATGATCGGCGCCGGGATCCTGTGGTTCGGCTGGTTCGGCTTCAACGCCGGTTCGGCCTTCGGTGCCAACGGCCTTGCCGTGCAGGCTTGGACGAACACC
>DATLFW010000421.1:0-5131 GCA_035540775.1 Acidimicrobiia bacterium | reverse complement strand
GCCGACAGCCTCGGCGCACGGTACACAGGGCGGCGCGAGCGGAGGCGACGGCGCCGGGAGAATTGCCGTTCCAGGGCGCGATGCCCCAGGTCACACCCCGGTTTTGCTCGCCGTAACCGGGGGGTAGGTCACTCCCATGCCACCGCCGCCCGACGCAGGAGACGAGGCGCCACCCCGACACGGGGTGGCGACCATGCGGATGCGCGTCATTGACCAAGTCGACGGTGAGCGCACGTTCGCGCTCGTCCTCGATCCCGGCCAGGACGTCGTCCGCTGTCTCCGCGACTTCGCGTCGTACCAGGGTGTCTCGTCGGCCCACTTCACGGCGATCGGCGGGTTCAAGGACGCGGTGCTCGGGTTCTTCGACCTCGACCGGCGGGAGTACGACCGGATCCCCGTCGACGAGCCGTCCGTCGTCCTCGCGCTGATCGGCGACCTCGCTCGCGACGACGACGGCGAGCCGTCGGTGCATGCGCACGCCGTCCTCGGTATGCGCGACGGCACCACCCGTGGGGGCCACCTCCTCGAAGCCATCGTGCGCCCGACGCTCGAGGTCGTCGTCACCGAGTCGGCGGGCAAGCTCCGCCGGCGGTTCGACCCGAACGTGGGACTCCCACTCATCGACTTGGGGGCATCGTGATGATCGCAACCTTGACGCTCGCGGCCACCTCTTCCGCCGCCGGAGCGGGATCGGGCACGGGCACGCCCGACGTCGGCGCCGGCGATTTCGTCCTCGCTGCCGCCTTGGCGGTCCTCGGCCTCGTCGGGGCGTTGTGGATGGAGCGGCGGGTCCTGGGTTCTGCGAAGCCCGATCCGGAGCCGGTCCACTCGTCGCAGCATCCTCGTGGCCGCCGCCATGGTCGCGGCCTCGGTCCTGCGCACGCCCCGGCCCGCCCGGCGCCGTCTCCGTACCGTCACGAGCGCATCGGCTCGTAGAGGCTGCGCCGACACGCGCAGCCTCCCCCGGCCCGGATCTCACCGCCTCCCGGTCGTGGTCGTACGCTGAGCGCGGCATGGAACCGCGCTTCGAACGCAAGCTCACTCGCGCCATCCACGTTGGCGACGTCCAGGTGGGCGGCGGCGCGCCCGTCTCCGTCCAGTCGATGACGACGACCAAGACGGCGGACGTCGAGGCCACCCTCAGCCAGATCTACGCCCTCGCTGGGGCGGGCGCGGACATCGTGCGGTGCACCTGCAACGACGAGGACGCGGCCGAGGGGCTGGCCGAGATCGTTCCCCGTTCTCCGGTGCCGCTCGTCGCCGACATCCACTTCCAGTACCGCTTGGCGCTGGCCGCCATGGAGGCCGGCGTCCACGCGCTGCGTCTCAACCCCGGCAACATCCGAAAGCCCGAGCACATCAAGGCCGTCGCCAGCGAGGCGCGAGACCGCGGCGTGCCGGTGCGGATCGGCGTCAACGCCGGGAGCCTGGATCCCGAGATCGCGGCCCGCCACGGCGGCGCCACGCCCGCGGCGTTGGTGGAGTCGGCCCTGCACGAGCTCGACCTCTTCCGGGAGGTCGACTTCGAGAACGTGAAGATCTCCGTGAAGGCGTCGAGCGTTCCGCTCATGATCGACGCCTACCGCCTCCTGTCGGAGACCGTCGACCACCCCCTGCACCTGGGGGTGACGGAAGCGGGACCGCCGCCCGCGGGGCTCCTCAAGTCGGTCGCCGGGATCGGCACCCTCCTCTCCGAGGGCATCGGCGACACGATCCGGTTCTCGCTCACCGCCGATCCCGTCGAGGAGGCCCGGGCCGGCCGGCAACTCCTCGAGGTGCTCGGCCTTCGTGAGCGGCGCGGCCTCGACCTGATCGCCTGCCCGTCGTGCGGCCGGGCCGAGATCGACGTCATCGACGTCGCGCGCCGCGCCCAGGAGGCGTTCGCCGAGCGGGAGTTGCCCCTGCAGGTGGCGGTCATGGGGTGCGTCGTGAACGGGCCGGGGGAGGCCCGGGAGGCCGATCTCGGCATCGCCGCCGGGCGGTCGAAGGGGCACCTCTTCGTGAAGGGCCAGGTCGTGCGCGTCGTGCCGGAGGACGAAATGGTTGAGGCCCTGATCGAGGAGGCCGAGCGCATCGTCGAGGAGGGCATCGAAGCCCGCCTGGCGGCGGCCGACGAGACGGCGGCGGCGGCGGCTGAGGCCGACCGCGAGGCGCTGCTCGAGATCAAGGGGGCCGACGCCAACCGTTCCGAGGAACGCAAGCAACGCATCCGCGACCTCGGCTGAGCGAGCATTCGCCGAGACGCGGACCGGCCGGCCCCACGAAGCGTGGGACCGGCCGATCGACGATCTCCTGAACAATGCGCAGCCGGGGGCTCAGCGGAAGCTGTCGCCCCGGGCCGAAAGGCTCAGGGGTCGTTCATGTGGCGCCGGCTGCGTTCTCGTCGAACGGCACGTCGAGTGCCTTGCACAGCTCGTGCACGTGGTCCTGGGTCTGCTCGAGGACGGGGTTGATGGCCTCGGCCACGTCTCGCAGCCCCAGTTCCTCCGCTTGCGATACCCGTTCGCGGTACCGCTTCAACTGTTCACGTTCGAGGGCAAGGTCGGCCTCGAGGGCGTCGCGGGTGTCGACGATGTCGGGGACGTCGGGAACCTGCACCGTCGGCCGCCCGCCCAGGAAGTCGATCTGGCGGGCCAGCGTCAGGGCATGGTTCAGCTCCTGGGTCAGGTGGCTCTCCAGTTCCCCGCCGAGCGCCTGGTACTCCGCACCTCGCACGGCGGCGATGTGCTGGACGTACTGGACGATCGACTGGTACTCGGTCTGGAGATCCTCGTTCAGGAGTTCCACGAACTTCGTCGTGTCCATCGATCCTCCGCGATGCCGTTCGACGCCCTGGCCGTGTGGTGCCCGATCAGACGCGGTCGTACTCGCGCTCGCGGACCACGCGCCCGCGGCGATCGTCGTTGAACGGCGCCCAGCTGGCGAAGAACAGCGCCGAGACGATGAAGCCGATGATCCCCACGATCATGAGGATGACGCCGACGGCGTCGAGGTTGACGCCTTCGACGTCGGCCTCGAT
Source organism: Acidimicrobiia bacterium (assembly GCA_035540775.1). Lineage (GTDB taxonomy): Bacteria > Actinomycetota > Acidimicrobiia > IMCC26256 > JACPCJ01 > DATLFW01. Next base: position 2,112 of record DATLFW010000421.1, on the reverse strand, counting down.
CGCATACGTGAGGACCGCACCGACGGCGATGAGGAAGATGCTGGTGCCGAATGCCATGACGTACCTCCTTGGTCGGGCAACGGGTACCCGCCCGGGAGGCCGCACAAACTCGCCGCGCGGTGGCGCGCGCACGGTCAGAAGTGGAACGAGCAGGCGTGCGGCAGGGAAGTCGTCAGCCGTGGAGGCCGCACTCGACCTTGCCCGTGCCGGCCCAGCGCCCCGAGCGCGGGTCGTCGCCGTCGGCGACCGGCATCGTGCACGGCCAGCAGCCGATCGACGGGTACCCGCGCTCGTTGAGCGGGTGGCGGGGCAGGTCGTGGTCGCGGACGTACCCGTGGACGTCGAGATCGGTCCAGTTCGCCAGCGGGTTGACCTTGATCAGGCCGAACCGCTCGTTCCACGACAGGATCGGCGCGTCGGCCCGGCTGGGAGAGTCGGCGCGGCGCAGGCCCGTCATCCACGCCGTCTTGCCTTCGAGGGCACGGGCGAGGGGCTCGACCTTCCGCAGCTGGCAGCACTTGTCGACGTCGGACTGCCAGAGGTCGTCGGCGTCGATGTTGGGCCGCACGACACGGAGGTTGAGGTCGTAGCGCTCGCGGACCTTCTCGACGTACCAGAGCGTCTCCGCGAAGTGGTACTGGGTGTCGAGGAAGACCACGTCGATGTCGGGCACGACCCGGGTGGCGAGGTCGAGCATGACGCAGTCTTCGAACGACGACGTCAGCACCAGCCCGTCGCCGTGGAAGTCGGCCGCCCAGGCGATGATGCGGGTGGCGGGCGCGTGCTCGAACGAGGCCGACAGTTCGGCGAGTTCGGCGGGCGAGGGCAACTCGGTGCCCCGGATGTTGAGGAGGCTCTCGGTCACGGTCAGGTTCCCGCGCACTCGCCCTCGCCGACCATGGCCTCGTAGGGCCCCGTCTCGTCGAAGTCGATGTAGAAGTCGGGGGCGGCCTCGGGGTCGGGGAACTCGTCGAGGTCGGCCACCAGCGCGCCGACCTCCTTCGCTCCGCCGGACCGGTCGAGCCACTGGTGGAAGCGTTCGCCGGCCTGCCGCTCCTCGGCGAACTTCGACACGATGCGAACCACGGCTTGCGAGGCGTTCTTGGCTGGCAGCTTCACCGCCTTGGCGCCGAACTCGACCTCCGTCTGGCCGAGGTGGCCGCCGAGCAGCATCTGGTAGCCCGGCGCCGAGCGGCCGTGGGCGCGGCGCTCGAGTCCGTAGAACCCGATGTCGGAGATGTGGTGCTGACCGCACGAGTTGGTGCAGCCGGAGATGTTGATGCGGACATCGCCCACCTCGGCGAGGCCGGCCTCGTCGAGGGCGCGCCCGATGTCGTCGGCGAGGCCCCGGCTCTGCGTGACGGCCAGGTTGCAGGTGTCGGCGCCCGGGCACGACACCACGTCGCGCACCAACTCGGCGCCCGGCTTCGCCATGTCGAGGGCCTCGAGGCGGCGGTGGATGGCGGGGAGGTCGTCTTCCCGGACCTGGCGGAACACGAAGTTCTGGCGGTTGGTGACGCGCACCTCCACGCCGAACTCCCGCTGGATGTCGGCCACGCCGCGGAACTGGGCGCTCGTGATGTCGCCGAGGCGGCACCACGCCATGACGCTGATGGTGCCGTTGGCCGAGCCGCGGACGACGTTGGCCTCCTCCCACCGCTGGTAGGGATCGCTCGACCGCAGCGACACGCGCACGCCGTCGATCGGCGTGGCGCCGTCGGCCCCCATGCCGGCCGGCGCGTCGCCGGCCTCGAGGACCTCCTGGGGGATACCGCCCGGCCAGGTGGCGGAGGCGAAGAGCGTGCGCCGCTCCTTCAGGATGCGCTGGCGCAACTCGTCGACGCCCATGGTGTCGACGAGCCACTTGAGGCGGGCCCGCAGCTTGTTGTCGCGGTTGCCGTAGTGGTCGAACGTGCGCAGCACCGCCTCGATGGTGGGGATGAGCTCCTCGCGGGGCGTGAACTCCTCGAGGGCGACGGCGGGGTGCGGGTTGGCGCCGAGGCCGCCGGCGATGAACACCCGGAAGCCGGGCTCGAGGCTGCCGTCGGGGAGGGGGCGGGCGACGGCGACGACGCCGACGTCGTTGAACATCGCCTGGCCGCAGTCGGTCTG
>DATLFW010000420.1:0-2801 GCA_035540775.1 Acidimicrobiia bacterium | reverse complement strand
CCCGTCCCCTCCCCGGGACGGGCGTTCGTGCGTCGTGGAGCGTCAGCGGGCGAGCGGCGCCTGGAGGAATACGCGGGTGAGGCGAGCGAGCGCCTCGGGCTGTTCGACCGCCAGCAGGTGCGCCGCCCCCTCGACGACTTCGAGGCGGGCGTCGGGCAGTTCGGCGGCGAACGTCTCGGCGTACTCGGCCGGCACGAACCCGTCCTCTGCCCCCCGGACGACGAGGGCGGGAGCCGTCACCCGGCGCAGCCGCCCTCGGAGCTTCGGGTTGTGGAGGTACGGATCCCACCCGAGTCGAGCGGTGGCCGACAGCGACGTGTAGATCGGCAGCACGAGCTCCATCGGGATCTCGACCTGCTTGCCGACGTCGCCCGTGAACTCCGCCATGGCGTGCATGATCTGGGCCATCGGGTGCGACTGGTCCGCGAACATCTCCTCGGCGAGTTCGGCCGGCGACCGCCCGAACAGCTCGTGGATCGGGTTGCCCGGGAGGTAGATCCCGACGGGGTTGACGAGCACCAATTTCGACACCCGGTCGGGGTAGCGGGTGGCCAGCTCGAGGGCCATCCATCCGCCGAGCGACATCCCCATGACGGACGGCGCGTCGAGCCCGAGGAGGTCCCACACGTCGAGGAGGTGGAAGACGGCGTCCTCCATGTCGCCGATGTGCTCGATGCCCTCCGACTCGCCGAAGCCGGGGAACACCGGGACGAATACCTCGTGGTCGTCGGCGAGGTCCTCCAGGGCGGGGTGGACGGTCTCGCCCCCCGCCGAGTGGAGATAGACGAGGGGCGGGCCCTCGCCGCCTCGGAACAGCTGGATCTTCCCGAGTGGAGTGGCGAGTCGTTCCTCCTGCAACGCCTGCGGCATTACGCCACCTCCTCGGCACTCGACGACGCCAGCACCCGGGCGCCGTCCGGGAAGTCCTCCCGAAGTTTCGGCATCACCTGCTCGGCGAAGAGCGCCATGTTCTTCCGCGTCGGTTCCGGCGGGAGGCTGCCCAGCTGGAAGAGCCCGAGCAGGTTCCCGGTGCCGAGTTCGCCCAGATAGGCGGCGAGCTTGTCGCGCACCGTCTCGGGCGAACCGACGATTGCGTATCCGCCCTCCTCGATCTGCTCCCACGTGTCGAGGTTGAGCATGAAACTCCCAGCACCCTTCAGGATGTTCTCCAGCGAGCGCACCGACGTGTAGCCCGGCGGCTGGATGGTGATGCCGGGCAAGAGCCGCTTCACGAAGTACCAGAGGTGCTCCTCGTACTCTCGCCGCGCCTGCTCGTCGGTCTCGGCGACGTAGATGGGCACCAGCCATCCCTGCTGGAGCGGATCGGCCTCGTAGCCCTCCTGCTCGCACGCTTCTCGGAACATGTTGAACATCCGCTTGAACACCGAGATGTGGAAGTAGGGGATGCCCATGTAGGCGTAGCGGTTGCGGGCGACGAACTCGACCGTCTCGACCGACCCAGCGCCCGGGATCCAGATCTCGGGATGGGGCTGTTGGACCGGGCGGGGCCACGGGTTCACGTAGCGGATGCGGAAGTGGTCGCCGATGAACTCGAACGGTCCGGGCGTCGTCCACGCCTTGAGGATCAGGTCGTGAGCCTCCTGGAAGCGCTCGCGAGCGTCGGCCGGGTTGATCGAGAACGAGTAGTACTCCGGGCCTCCGCCGACCACCATCCCGGCGATGAGCCGCCCGCCACTGATCACGTCGATCATGGCGAACTCCTCGGCGACCCGGGTGGGCGGGTCGTAGAGCGGCAGGGCGTTGCCGACGACGGCGATCTTCACCCGACTCGTCTGGCGGGCGAGGATCGAGGCGATGAGGTTCGGCGACGGCATGTTGCCGTAGGCGTTCTGGTGATGCTCGTTCACACACACGCCGTCGAAGCCGAGCTCCTCGGCGTAGACGAGCTCGTCGAGGTACCGGTTGTAGAGGGTGTGCCCGACCTGCGGGTCGTAGAGGTCGTTCGGGCACGTGACCCAGGCCGACCCCTCGTAGGCCGGATCGAGCTCCGTGTAGGGCATGAGGTGGAAGCAGAAGAAGCGCATCGTCCCTCCGGGTGCCGCCATCGCCGTCCCGGCTCAGCCTCACCGCTTGTTGACTGACGAGTCAAGTTGCTCGTCGGCCGCCGTGCCGGACCGGCCCATGTTCGCCCTCAATCGGCCACGCGGAGTGGTCGAAGGAGACATCGTGACCGGAACGAGGACGAGGCTCACGCTCTCGGCAATCCTGCTCGCCCTCGCGCTCGGCGCCTGCGGCGGACGGGTGGAGCCGCCCGTGGCGCTCAGCAACGAACGCATCGTGAGCGCGCTGCGTGATCTGCCCGTCGGCCAGCCCGTGGCCGAAGAGGTCTACGGGTACGAGCTGGGCGGCGAAGCCGCCGACGAGTTCTTCACCGAGGTCGAGTACGCCCGCCCCGGCGACGTCGGTGCCGGCGACATCGTGGCCGCCGTCCGACGTTCACTCGGTGACGAATGGGAGGTCGCCGCCCTCGACGGCTCGGGCTGCTGCGTCGCCGCCGCCTTCTCGCAGGGCGACGCCCGGGTGGCCGTCACGACGTGGGACGACGGCTTCGACGTCACCGTGGCGGCCGACGGCGCCGTCCTCGACGGCACCCGCCTCGACCTCACGCGCTGACCCGCCGTCTCACCGCTGACGCTCCCGCCCGCAGCCCGTAGTCTCGGACGCATGGAGCTCGAACAGATCACCTCGACCGTGCAAGATGCCGCCACCGTCCGGAGGGTGTTCGGCGAGCCGTACGTCGTCGACGGCGTCACCATCATCCCGGTCGCCCGCGTCGGAGG
>DATLFW010000419.1:0-4748 GCA_035540775.1 Acidimicrobiia bacterium | reverse complement strand
ACGATGCACCCGAAGAGCGCCACCGCCACCATGCTCTCGACGAGGCTGAACCCGCGCTCGCCACTCGCACGCACTCGCCGGAGAGCAGCGGCCAGGCGAGGCCTCACGGGACGTACCTCGCCTGGGCCGAGAGGCGCCCGTAGTTCAGGTCGGTGGTGATGTCGGCCGTCGTGATTCCGCCCTGCACCGCCGTGAAGTGGCTGGTGACGACCAGCCAGTCGTCGACGAGGGCGCTCGCTTCCTCGATCGAGGTGCAGTCGGGCGAGCACGACGTGCTGGCGGCGCTGGCCGTGACGGTCGTCTCGATGGTCACCTGGGCGACGGGCAGCAACGGAAGGCTGACCCCGAAGCTGGCCCTGAACGTCCGCGAGTACGCCTGGCCCGGGGTGATGGTCACGCCGGTGTACGCCCCGGTGCCGAGCAGGTCGGTCTCGTACACCTGGATGGTGACCGGGTTGCCGCTCACCGACGGTGCGCTCGCCGTCGGACCCGCCTGAGCCGTCGCCGTCACGTCGACGGCTGAGATGCGCACGGCGCCGGAGAAGCCAACGGGGCCCCCTGCGTCGAGCGTGAGAAGGTCGACCGCCGGCATCCGGATCCTCCCGGTCGACGTGACGCGCTTGTCGCTTGCGACCGGATCCACGTCGATGGTGGCGACGTTGCCGTCGGACGTGGCGGCCCACCCGGCCAGCGATCCTCGCAACACACCGGCCTCGAATCCGATGCTCCCCGAGTCGGCGGGGGTCGCCTCGTGGACGCCGTACATGAGGTCGTCGCCGTCGCCCACGGCGGGACTACAGGTCGTGCACGACTCGGCCGACGTCGCCGACTCGGCCACGCTTCCCGATCCGTGCGACATGGAGAAGGCGGTGACGCCGCCGCTGGAGCCCGTCATCGTGCAGGCGGCACCGGACTCCGGTCCGTCGGCATCGTGGACGGCGGGAGCGGTCCCCCCGTCGTTGTCGGCAACGGTCGCCGCACTCGGGCCTTCACACGTGCCGGTCCCGCCGCTTTGTTGCGCGGCCGACAGGGTACCGGAACCGAGCGTGAGGGTCGAGTGCGTCCCCGTCGAGGTGCCGTGCGTGTTGCGGATGATCTGACCCTCGACGTCGCCGTAGACGACGGGGTTGAAGACGGTGGCGTCGTCGACCGTCACACCGCCCAGCACGCCCGACAGCGCCGTGAATCCTGCCCCGGCCTCCGCCAATCCGCTGACCTCGGCGGTCGGGAACGGCGTGCCCGGAGTGACCGCCGACTGCCCGCCGACGGAGATGAAGCTGGACAGCCGGACCACGTTCTCGACGGTGGATCCGCCGTACAGATCCGGCCCGTACTCCACCTCGACCGTGAGGCGCTTGTGGTCGTCGCCCACCAGCGCCTCCACCCACGTGACGTAGACCCGGACCGTCATGGTCCCGGCGTCGCGGGTCTCACTCCACTCGTGCTCCGGGAAGTAGGCGGCAGTCGAGGCGACGAGTGGCTCGGGCCCCGAGCCGCCGTCCGGCGTGTAGGTGTAGTCGGGCGCCGTACCGCCCACCGCAGGATCGGTCCCGAGCGTGGCGTCGTTGACGACGTCGTGGCCGATCTCGTCGTAGGGGTGTGAGCGGGCCTGCTCGATGACCTCCTTGGCCAGCGCCACCGCTCCGGTGCGCTGCCGACCGGTGATGAGGCCTCGCACACCGGTGTTCAGCGACCCCATGAGGCCGAGGACCACGGTGAAGATGACCCCGAGGGCCACCGCCGTCTCGACGATGGTGAAGCCGCCCTCGTCCCCCGCTCCGCGCGCGCCGACCCGCCTCGCTGCGCGAGCGAGCCTGGCGATGAAGCCCCGGGAAGCGGCAGGTTGGCGACGCATGTGCCCTCGACACGTTGAGCAAGAAGCCTTGGCTCCGTATCGGCCCCGTCACGAACGGGGCTTGAGTCGCCCCTGTGGTGTCCTGGCGGCAATTGTCCCGTTTCAACCCGTGCTCTGGCCTCTTTATGGTTCGAACGGCACCTCCCGGAACGTCCGCATGTCGACGCGGAAGCGGGTGGCCGCGGCGTTCGTCCACGTGAAGCCGGGAAGGTTCGGCGGGTCGTAGTCGAGGGTGAAGTACTGCGAGAGCCGGACCGTGTGCCCGTAGACCACGCCGTGGAAGTCCTTCAGCTGGCTGAAGTCGACGACCCCATTGGGCGCGAAGAGCAGGATCCTGACGTTCGACGGCAACGTCACGTTGTTGGTGAAGGAGATGGCCGGGTCGCGGGTGGAGTACGAGATGACGGCGAGGGTGAGCGTCTCGCTGGTCGAATTGGCGATGTCACGGCTGAGGGTCACCGGCCCGTTGGAGACGATGGTGAGGTCGCCCGACAGGGTCATCGTCTGGTTGAGGGTCGCCGTGTTCGAGGCGTCGTCGCCGCCGTTGATCCGGTGCGCCGCGTAGAGCGAGTTGCGGTTGGAACTCCACCACGACATGAAGCCGCTCGCCGACGACCACGAGAAGGAGGTCGGGTAGTTCGACGCCGTCCACGTGAACGTTGGCTGGGTGAGGAGCGGCGGATGGGGCGGGGGCGACGACGCCTTGATCGTCCCACCGACGAGCGAGGGGTCCATCGTGACGGCCCCACCCGCTTGGACGTGTCCGCCGACGGTGGCCGTTCCGCCGACCGAGCCGCTCGAGAAGACGCTGCCCTGCACGAGCGTCTGGCTGTTGTCGAGAGAGACGTCGCCGAGGGCATGCACATCGCCGCCGATCACGGTCCGGTTGGTCGTGGTGACCCCACCCCGTGCCACCACGTCGCCGTAGATCGTCGACTGGTTCCCGAGCGTCAGGGCCGACGCCGAGTAGACGTCGCCGTTGATGTTGGCGTTGTTCTGGCCCGTCACGCCGCCGGGTGACGCGAAGACGGCGAACTCGAAACCCTCGGCCGGCTCCAGCCGGACCTGCTGTTCGAGCCGACGGGCGGCCCGCCGATTGGCCGTCTTCGACGGCGAATATCCCTTGCCGACGATGGAGAAGTCGCGCTCCTCGGGGTCGGTGGGGTCGAGCGGCGTCACCGTCACCTCGAACTCGCCCGTGTCGTCGGCGAGCGGCACCGCCGAGGTCGTGCCTGCATACTCGTCGTCGCCGGCGAGCTGACTGATGGCGAGGTTGATGCCGGCCTCGGCTGAGTGAAGCGCCTGCTCGCGGAGCCGCTCGAACGACGAGCTCTCCACTTGGTGGACACCGATGCTCGTCCACACGCCACCGAGCGCGAACACGGTGAGCGCCACCATGACGGCCGTCACGATGCTGGAGCCCTGCTCTCCGCGGAGGCGGCCATTGGATCGCCCGGCGTTCATGAGCAACTCGTCCAGGTGTTCCGGCCCGCCACCGTGGTGGCGAGGAGGCGAGGGCTGTTGCTGTCCTCGAACCGCACCTGGAGGCTGATTCCGATCTGCGCCCGGGTCGCCGTGTTGTTCTCGACGTGGCTGAACTCGTTGCTCGTGACGACCAGACCGTCGCCGGTGGTCTCGCTGCCGTCCGCCGTGGTCCGCACGAGCCGGCCGTCGGCCACCTGGTAGGTCACCTGGTAGAGGCCGCCCGTTCCCGCCTTCGTCCAGAACGACAGGACCGACCCGCTCGCCCCCTTGGCTGGCGTCTCGACATAGCAGGCGGACCGGAGCTCGCGGTCGATCCGGGCGATGGCGATGCGCATCTCGTCGATTGCCCTCGACTCGTTGGCGACGACCCGTCCTGACCGCAACGACGAGGTCATCACCGGGCCCAGGACCACGACGACGGCGCTGATGAGGATCATGGCGACGGAGATCTCGATCAGGCTCGTCCCCCGCTCGTCCTCGAGCGACGAACGATGCAGCGCCGTGCGCCTCATGGCGTCCACTCCGCCGCCGCCACGAGCGTCCCGTAGTCGGCCTCGACGGTGAGGTCGGCCACGGTGACTCCACCCTGCACGACTCGGATCCGGGTCGTGACGACCAGCCAGTTCGCGAGGCGGGTCTCGGCGTAGGTGATCGGGGCGACACAACTCGGATTCCCCGTCCCACACGAGGTCGTCGCCGGCTGCGACGCGACCGTGGTGTCGAGGGTGACCGCCGCCGTCGTTCCGCTGAGAAGGTCGACGACGTTGAACGTGGCGGTGGCGGTCTCGGTCACCGTCTCACCCGGGACCACCGAGATCACGTCGCTGACGATCGAGCCAAGGAGCGTGTCGCACACCGTCACATCGAAACCGGTGCCGGCGACCGAGGGAGAGGGCGCCGTCTGCCCGACCGCGGCCGTGGCCGTCACGTCGGCGGCCGCCACCGAGACGCCGGCCGCGCACGTCAGGGGCGCTCCGCTGATCTGGGCGAGCTGGAGGGCACCGGCCTGCAGGCGGCTGCTCGCCGTGACGAGCGGACCCGAGTCGTCGTCGACGGAGGCGGTGGTGGGCCCGAGGTTCGCGGAGGCGAGCGAGCCGGACACCACGCCGACGGTGAAGGGAATCGACGACGTGCTGGTGGCGGCGGCGCGGTTCCAGCCCCACATCCGGAGGTCGCCGTCACCCACGGCCGGCGAGCACGACGTGCACGACTCGACGGAACTCTCGGAACGAACCTCGGTCGTGCCCCCCACCGACACCCCAATGGAGGCGCCGACGGTGCCGCCGCTGGCCGACGCGCTGCACGACGAGGTTCGTTCCGAGAGTTCCGTCGAGTCGTGCACGTCGTGCTCGCCGGCCGTGGGTGACGGCGACCTCCGGATGTGGGGCTGGAACCGCGCCGCCGCCAC
>DATLFW010000418.1:0-2864 GCA_035540775.1 Acidimicrobiia bacterium | reverse complement strand
CTCACGTCGGCGGGCGATTCCACGGCGCGGTGTACGACGTCGAGACCGGGGCGTGGATCGCGGTGCCCAACGAGGATCGCGTGACGGTCACCGTGGATGCGATGGCTTGGACCGGGGAGACGCTCGTTGTCATGCGGTTCGACCGCGGCACCGACGATTCCGGATCGCGCCTCGGGGACTGGCGCATTGACCGCCCCGCCGTCGTCCGGTGGACCTTCGGCGCCCCCCGCTGGGTGGAGGGCTCGCAACCACCGCTCAGCCTTCGCTTCGGGATCGGCACGGCCTTCGACGGTGAGCGCATCGCCGTGTGGGGCGGAACCGATGACGCCCGGTCGCAAGACCCACCGCGACCCGACCAGGTTTTCCTCCTCTACCGGGACGGCGCCATCTACGACGTGTCATCGGACGTTTGGACGCCGATCCCCGACGCCCCGCTCGAACGATCGATCCATCCCGGGCTCGTGTGGCACGACGGCCGACTCGTGGCCGGCGAGGGAGTCGCAACGCTGACCAATCCCAAGGACGCGCAGTCGCGAATGGCTTCCTACGACCCGTCGACCGGCGAGTGGACGCCCCTCGACCGAGCGCCCGCAGAAGGAATGCTGGCGTCGCTGCCCCCGACGCGGATGGCCGCCGACGAGGTCGTGCCGCTCCTCGCCGTCGAGCCGATCGGTAGCCCGGGCGGCGTGCAGCCTCGATGGGTGTTCGACGGGGTGTCGTGGCGTCAAGCCCCGTACCCAGATGTCCATCGCTCGGGGGCGACCATCGTTGCGACGACGAGGTGGGGCGACACCGCACCCGGCGACCCGTTCGCCGTCCAGGTGTCGAACGGCGGGGGAGTGTGGTCGCCTGCGCCCGAGGCACCCTTCACCACCCGGGGCGGCGCCGCGGTCACGCTGCTCGACGGGCGCCTGGTCGTGGTCGGCGGCTTCGAGCGCACGACCATGGAGCCCGTCGACGACGCCTGGGTCCTCGACCTCTCGCCGTGATCCCCTGACACCAGCCGTCTTAGGGGCGTTGACCGTGTATGACACGGTGAAGGCCCCCAAGACGCGCCCGGGCAGGGCGGGGAAGGTCAGGCGACGCGGGTGCGAGACCGGCGGAACCAGCGGCGACGGGGCTCGATCGGGGTCACGGTCGCCTCGTACCCCCGCTCGTCAAGGAACCGGCACGCGAGGGCGTACGCCTCGTCGATGATGGTGTCGCCCCCGGTGAAGTCGAAGATCGGCCGGTCGTCGTCGGGCTTTGGCATCTCGATGATCTCGACGTCGCTCGGTGCGAGCGAGCGCTCCAGCTCGTATCGCCGGTTGCGGGCGATGGCGAAGGCCCGCAACGTCACGTCGAGCGGGGTCCGCGGCGGTCGATCGTTCACGCCGCCCGTCACGTTCAGCACGAAAACCCGGTCGACGGGCCCCATCAGTGCATGCCGCAGCGGCACGTTGTTGACGACGCCGCCGTCGATGTACAGCCGCCCCCCGTGCTCGACGGGAGGGAAGACGCCGGGCAGCGCGGCGCTGGCGAGAATCGCCGGCGTCAGCGGCCCGGCTGCCAACACGATCTCCTCGCCGGTCTCGAAGTCGCAGGTCACGACCCGCAGCGGTACCGCCAAGTCCTCGAAGCGGCGGGCGGGGAGCATCTCGACGACGCGCCGCAGCCCGTCGTTCGAGAAGAGGTGGGTGCCCTTCCGCACGACATTCCAGGCACGCGACAGCCGCCCGCCCGGGAAGATCTGCTCGCCATGGAGGCTCCGCCACACCTCGGCGAGGACGTCGATGCCCTCGGGCGTGGGGTCGGCGGCCACGGCGGCCCCGTTGATCGAGCCGGCGGAGGTCCCGACGACGATGTCGGGCACGACGCCCCGTTCGATGAGCGCCCGGAGCATCCCGACCTGGGCGACGCCCTGGTTCCCGCCACCCGAGAGCACGAACGCCGTGCGCGGACCGTCGCTCGGTCCTGGGTTTCGGCGCTGGAACGGCAAGGCGGCCATCCGTGGTCCTCGTCCCCGCGGCGCACCGGCGCCGCACCTTCCAGATCTCTCCTCTTCCATCGGCACCCACCCCCGCGTGCCTGAGCCGCCACGCTGCCGCGAGCACCCGATTCCGCCCGGAACAACGCCCTCCACAGGCTGCCTCATTCCGTTTTGCCAGTACGTGAAAGCGTTCACGTATACTCCGCGCCGGGTCCGGGCGAGGCTCCACGACGGGCCCGCCAGGTGCGTGGGGAGCGTCGGTAGAGGGAGGCTGGGTGCCGTATTCCGAGTATTCGGACGCCTACCTCGCGGTTGCCATCATCGGCATCGCGGCCGCCCTGATGTTCGTGCTCATGCTCGGCGTCGGCCGTCTCGTTCGGCCCAACAACCCCGCGCCGGAGAAGTACATCACCTACGAGTCGGGCTCCGACCCGATCCCCGGCTGGGGCCAGTCGAACGTCCGCTACTACGTGTACGCCCTCCTCTTCGTCATGTTCGACGTCGAGGCGATCTTCATTTTCCCCTGGGCGGTGCGCCTGGAGAACTTCGGCGTCTTCGGCCTGGTGGAGATGGCCATTTTCATCACCATCCTGGCGCTCGGCCTCGTCTACGCCTGGCGGAAGGGCGTCCTACGGTGGACCTGACGACGCACGAGGGGGTCTGACCATGGGACTCGTCGAGAAGGGCCGCATCCCGAAGCCGCTCACGTGGCTGATGAGCTACAGCCGCAAGTACTCGCTGTGGATGTACCAGTGGGGTCTGGCGTGCTGCGCCATCGAGATGGGCGCGGCCCTGGCCAGCCCTCGCTACGACATGATGCGCCTCGGTGTCATCCCGTTCCCGGCCAGCCCCCGCCAGGCAGACCTGGTCGTGGTGTCGGGCACGGTCACCGACA
>DATLFW010000417.1:0-6512 GCA_035540775.1 Acidimicrobiia bacterium | reverse complement strand
GTCGAAGACCAGGTTGCGGAAGCCGAGCACGAAACCGTCCTCGAGCTGTTCAATGTCGATCTCGCCGAGGGGGCCGGCCAGCATCGGTCCCATCGGCCCTGCGCCCCCGTCGGGGTCGAATCGCACGCAGATCCCGTTGTTGACGCAGTCGGTGGCGAACAGTCCCACTTCCCCGGTCCACCCGGGGCCGACGACGGTGTGGAGTTCCACCCCGAACCAGAACTCGTCGTGCCCGTCGCTGTGGAGCTCGTAGTAGGGATCGCGGGGGTCGTCGTCGACGAGGCGGGCCTTGATCCCCTCCCACGCCGACGGATTGAGTCGGACCTGCAGGTGCCCGTCCGTCCCCGGGGCGCCGCCGATCACGATCGGGGGGTCGTCGGGAGAGGCCGTCGTCGAGGTCGGGCCGAGGGCCACGGCAGCGGCGGGAGGCGTTCGGGGCGCGTCGCTGCCGCTGCAGGCGCCGAAGACGGCGACGAGGGCTGGAAGAGCCAGCACGGAGACGAGACGACGGTCGGCCATCGGTGAGGTCGGAATCCGGGGGTCGGCCTCGATCGGGCGCCGGGCACCGGGAACTCCGTGTCCAGCATATCGTTGCCCCACCCGCACCCATCCGAGGAGGGATCGTGCCTGACCGGCCCTGGTGGCGTGACGCCGTCGTCTACCAGCTCTACCCCCGTTCGTTCGCCGACTCCGACGGCGACGGCGTCGGCGACATCCGCGGCGTCATCTCTCGCCTCGATCACCTCGCCTGGCTCGGCGTCGACGCCATCTGGCTGAGCCCGATCCATCCCTCGCCGAACGCCGACTGGGGCTACGACGTCGCCGACTACCTCGGGGTCCACCCCGAGCTCGGCACCCTCGACGACGTGGACGACCTCGTCCGCGAGGCCGGCGAGCGCGGGATGAGGGTCGTCCTCGACCTCGTGCCCAACCACACCAGCGACGCCCATCCGTGGTTCGTCGACGCCCGGTCGTCGCGCCGGGCCGACCATCGCGACTGGTATGTCTGGGCCGACCCCAAGCCCGACGGCTCGCCGCCCAACAACTGGGTGAGCACCTTCGGCGGTCCCGCCTGGACGCTCGACGACGCGACCGGGCAGTACTACCTCCACAACTTCCTGCCCCAGCAGCCCGACCTCAACTGGTGGAACGAGGAGGTGCGCGACGCCTTCGACGAGATCCTGCGGTTCTGGTTCGACCGCGGGATCGCCGGGTTCCGGCTCGACGTCTGCCACATGGTCGTGAAGGACCGCGAGCTGCGCGACAACCCGCCGTCGACCGATGACGACCACTTCACCGTCCAGCTGCGTGGCCAGCGGCCCGTCTACAACGCCGACCGTCCCGAGGTCCACGACGTGCTCCGCCGCTGGCGGACCGTCGGCGAGACCTACGACCCGCCGCGGATGTTCCTCGGCGAGGTGTACCTCTTCGACCTCGACCGTGTCGCCCAGTTCTTCGGTGCACCGGGCCAGGAGGAATTGTCGCTCGCCTTCAACTTCTCGTTCCTGTTCACACCGTTCGAGGCGGCGGCGATGCGCGACGTCGTCGAGTCGACGGAGGCGGCGGTGCCGATCCACGCGTGGCCGACGTGGACGGGCTCGAACCACGACGCCAGCCGCTTCCCGACCCGATGGGCGCAGGGCGACGCCGCCCGCATGCGGTGCGCCCTCATGATGTTGCTGACCCTGCGCGGGACGCCCGTCCTCTACTACGGCGACGAGATCGGGATGCAGGACACGCCACTCGAGCGCGACGACGTCCTCGACCCCGTCGGCGTGCGCTTCTGGCCGCTCGCCGGCCGCGACCCGGAGCGCACGCCGATGCACTGGAGCGGCGACCCCGGCGCCGGTTTCACGAAGGCCGGGGTGACCCCCTGGCTCCCCCTCGGTGACCACGCTGCCTGCAACGTCGAAGCACAGCGCTCCGACCCTGGCTCCATGCTCCATCTGTGCCGCGACCTCATCGCCATCCGGCAGGCGAGCGACGACCTGCGCGCCGGGGACTACGCGACCCTCCCGACGCCCGACGGTGTGTGGGGGTACCGGCGGGGGAGTGGGATGACCGTCCTCCTCAACCTCTCCGACGACGCGCACAGCGAGGCGACGGTGAGCGGGATCGAGGGAGTGGTGCGGATCGGCACTCGCCGCGAGCGCGACGGCGAGGCGGTCGTCGGCAGCATCAGCCTGCACTCCGGCGAGGGCGTGGTCGTCGAGCGTGCCTGACGGACGGAGGGGTCGGGTGTCCTATGCTGGGCGCCTCTTGGAGGGATGACCGAGAGGCCGAAGGTGCTCGCCTGCTAAGCGAGTAGGGGCCGTTGAGGCTCCTCGGGGGTTCAAATCCCCCTCCCTCCGCTCATGCCGCCCATCGAAGTACGTCCGGCGACCCACCGAGACGCGCCGACCCTCGCCCCGGCGCTCGCTCGCGCCTTCCACGACGATCCCGTCATGCGTTGGGTCTTCCCCTCCGAGGCGCATCGTCTCCGGAGCGGGCCCCGTTTCTGGCGGTCCGTCGTCCGCCAACACCTCCACCACGAGGGGGCGAAGGGCTGGACGACGTCCGACGGCGCCGGGCTGGCGCTGTGGGCGGCGCCCGACCGGTGGCAGCCGTCGTTCCTCACCCTGCTGCGGGAGGCGCCGCACTTCGCGTTCGCCCTCCGGCATCGCATTCCGCGAGGCGTTCGGTGCATGACCGCCATCGAGTCGCACCATCCGAGCGAGCCGCACTGGTATCTCGCCGTGCTGGCGACCGATCCTCCCCACCAGCGACGCGGTGTCGCGTCGACGCTGCTTGCCCCGATCCTCGAAGAGTGCGACGCCGACGGCTGGCCGGCGTACCTGGAGACGGCCACCGAGGCGAACGTGGCGTTCTACCGGCGGCACCGTTTCGAGGTGACCGGCGAGATCACCGTGCCGGGAGGCGGTCCGACCGTCTGGCTGATGTGGCGCGACCCGCGCTGACCTGGCTCAACCAGGGGCCGGAGCGTCGGTGCCCTTGGTGACGGGAACGGTCGTGAGTGCCTCCCCGCACTCGGAGCACGTGGTGGCGTCCGGGGCGAGCGTGTTGCGGGTGCCGCACCGACCGCACTCGACGACGTCGCCGTCCTTCGGCACGCCGGCGGTGGTCTCGGTCCCCGGTCGGGCTTCGTCGTGGCGCTCGTCTGCCATGTCTCCTGCCCTGTCTCGTCGGAATGCTTCCGTCAGGAATGCGATCAGCGAACCCACGACCGTCATTCCCGCCCCCCGGAGCGGCGAACCTCCGGTGTTTGGCGTCCGTTGTCCGTTCCGTTCGCTGGGTCGTGCTTCCCGGGTAAGGGAGGGGCGTGGCTCGCCCCGACCATGACACCCGCGATGACATCCGCCCGCGTCGTCCGACAGGGGACTTCCTCGTCACCATCGAGCCCGAGCCGCGAGAGGTGCCGTATGTGCGGCACGCCCTCCGTCGGCGTCTCGTGGCGTGGAACCTCATGCGGCACCGCAAGGTGGTCGAACTGCTGGCAAGCGAACTGCTCGCCCAGGTGATCACGACCGCCACGTCGAAGGTCGACGTCCACGCGCACTACGAGGCGGACCGGGTGAGGGTCGAGATCGAGGCCGACGTTGCCCCCGAGCCGCTCCGCCTCCGCAGTGTCGCCGACATGGCACGACGCCGCAGCGAGGCCATCCTCGCCGCCCTCAGCCTCGACCACGGTGCCGACATGGACGCCGGCCACGAGCGAGCGTGGTTCGAGGTCGACACCCGGCGGCCGCCATGGGAAGGCCACTGAGCGGTCACCCCCGCCCGGCAAGCCGTTGGAACCGGCGGCCGGTCCGCTCGCTACACTCGGCCCCGGCTCCGCCTCCCGATCCACCTGGTGGCGCCGTGCGCTCGTAGCTCAATTGGATAGAGCACTTGACTACGGATCAAGAGGTTGGGGGTTCGAGTCCCTCCGAGCGCGCTGACCCACTCCGTTCTTGGCCCTTTGTGCAGGGATATGCGCTGCTCCGGAGGCCAAGTTCGGGACTGCGGCGGACGTCAGTCCTGGAAGTCGGGGGCGCGTCCGGCCTTTCGGGCCCGCACCGATTCCTCGAAGTTCTCCGTCGTCAAACGCACGTAGAGCTGGGCGTGGCTCTCGTGGTCCATGTGGGCGCTCAGGCTCGAGGCGTCGAGGCCCGACCACAGCAGCCGCTTCGAGCTCTCGACGCCCAGACGGCTGAACCCGATGATCCGCTCGGCGAGTGAGTAGCAGGCGTCGAGGAGCGCGTCGGGAGGCAGGGTCGCCGAGACCAACCCGATCCGTTCGGCCTCGTCGGCGCCGACGTCCCGGCCGGAGAGCATGATCTCGAAGGCGCGCGACGACCCGACGGCCCGCGGCAGCAGGTAGCTCAACCCCAGCTCGGTCGAGGTCAACCCGTTGTTGATCCCGGCGGCCCGGAAGAAGGCCGCCTCCGAGGCCAGCCGGATGTCGCATGCCACCGCGAGGCAGAAGCCGCCCCCGACGGCGGGCCCGTTCACGGCGGCGATGACGGGCTGGTGCATCTTGCGGAGGGCAAGAATCACGTCGTCCAACAGACCCATGGCCCGGCGGGCGATGAGCGGGCGGGTGAGACCGTCGATGTCGGGAACGGTCCCCGGGTTTTCCAGGTCGGCGCCGGCGCAGAAGGCGCCCCCGGCGCCGGTCACGACCACCACCCGGACGTCGTTGTCGACGCTCAACTCCTCGAGGGTCTGGCGGAACGGCACCATGACGTCGAACGCCATGGCGTTCATCCGTTCCGGCCGGTCGAGGGTCACGAGGGCGACCTCGGGCCGCGGGCGCTCGACGCGAACGAAGCTCATGGCGCCGCACCCTACCGGCGCTCGGCCGCCACGCTCACGAGTACCGGGTGATGAACCCTCGACGTTGGAACACGTCGAGCATGTGCCGCAGGTAGGCCACGGCGAGGGGGATGAGGACAGCGAGGCCTGCCAGCGCGTACCCCAACCGCTCCCATGGCAGTGGCCGGCCGTCGAGGACGACGCGGGCCGCTTCGAAAGCGTGCGTCGACGGGAGCGCTTGGCTGAGTGGCTGGAGCGCCGACGGGATGGCGTCGACCGGATAGAAGGCGCCAGAGAGGGCGACGACGACGAACAGCACACCCCAGGCGAGGATCTCGGCGCCGTTGCCGAAGCGCAGGACGAAGCTGATCACGTAGAGCGCGATGCACCAGCCGACGAGCATGAGGACGCCGATCACGGGCACAACCGCCCACCCGACCTCCAGCACGTTGAACGAGTAGAGGGTGAAGGCGGTGAGGGCGACCATCCCGAGGCCGAACGCGAGCTTGGCGACGCCGAGCACCATGACCCCGGCGACGTATTCGGCTGGGCGAAGTGGCGTGACCATGAAGTTGAGGAGGTTGCGGCTCCAGGTCTCCTCCATGAAGCCCGTCGAGACGGCGATGTTCGACTGGTACAGCACGTGCATGAGCAGGATGCCGACGAGCATGTAGGCGGCACCCGATCGACTCGCCCCGCCCTGCTGATCGACGAACACGCCGATCGACCCCCAGATCACGGTGTCGACGACCGGCCAGACCGCCACGTCGAACCAGCGGTGCCATCCTCGCTGTTGCACGTAGACGTGGCGGCGCACGACGGCGCCGACCCGGCGGAGGTCGAGCCCGAAGAACCGGCGAGGTGAGCGCAACGCCATCACAGCTCCTCCGAGGCCAGGTGGAGGAAGACCTCCTCGAGGGTGTGCCGGCCGAACTGCGCCGCCACCTCCGCCGCGCCGCCGTCGGCGACGACCTTTCCGTGGGAGAGGAACACGATGCGGCGGCACATCCGCTCCACCTCCGACATGTTGTGGCTCGTCACGACGAGGGCCGTTCCGAACTCGTCGCACACCGCCTCGATCCCTCGACGGACGCGGTGCGCGACGTCGGGGTCGAGGGATGCCGTGGGCTCGTCGAGGACGAGCAGCCGAGGACGGTGGAGGGTCGCCTTCACGATGCCGACGAGCGTCCGCTGCCCCGACGACAACTCGTTCGCCATGCGGTCCGCCAGCGACTCCACGCCGAAGCGGGCGAGGCCGTCACGGGCTGCGGCGTCCGGATCGTCGATGCCGGAGAGCCGGCCGAACACGCCGAGCACCTCACGTACCCGCAGGCGATCGGGGAGGGGGAGGTACCCCGCCGTGAACCCGACATCACGCATCGCCGCGCTGCGACCGCGCGGGAGCGGGTGGCCGAAAATCGAGATCGTCCTCTCGTCCGGGGTCACGACGCCGAGGAGCATGAGGAGGGTCGTCGTCTTGCCGGCCCCGTTGGCACCCAGCAGCGCCACCCGCTCACCGGCGCGCACGTCGAGGTCGACGCCATCGACGGCGACGACCCCCCGGAAGGCTTTGCGCAGCCCCCGGGCTTCGAGAATCGGAGCCATGCCCGCGGCCATCCCGCGACTGTGGCAGACGCCGTCC
The DNA here is from genome assembly GCA_035540775.1 of Acidimicrobiia bacterium. GTDB lineage: Bacteria > Actinomycetota > Acidimicrobiia > IMCC26256 > JACPCJ01 > DATLFW01. The sequence goes on along the minus strand of DATLFW010000417.1, from coordinate 76 downwards.
GCGGCGACAGCACGAATTCGTCGTGGTGTGCCGGGCGGGTCTGGGCGCGTCCCCGAACGGGTATCGGATGCGAGGC
>DATLFW010000416.1:0-5486 GCA_035540775.1 Acidimicrobiia bacterium | reverse complement strand
CCTTCGGGGACGCCTCGTTCCGAGGCTCGCTGGGGAGTGCAGGCGTTGCAGCCACCGCGGTCGGCATCGCGCCTCGGTCGGACGGCGGCTACCAGGTCGCGACCGCCGGAGGCGATCTCTATCGCTTCGACCGCACGACGGGGGCGACGGCCCCGGACCGCCAGACGCCCCAGGCTCCGACGCGCCGGAACCGGTCGCGGCCGGCCACTCCCGCGACCCCGACCACGACGGCGCCGTCCCGCCCGCCCGCGAGGAGCACGTCGACGACCACGACGACGGCGCCCGTGAAGGTCCCGGTTGCCACGCCCGGCTTCGCGGGCCGCGGCACCGTCGGGCATCGAGCCGACATCCCGGGCGTCCACCGGCCCGCGACCCTGACGACGCGCTCCGGTGACATGGCGACGTCACGCGACGGCCAGGTGGTCCGCAACCTGAACATCACCGGGGTGCTTCGGGTTCGCCACGCGGACGTCCTCATCGAGGACGTCAAGGTGCGGGCGATCGACGTCCAGGCGGACAACGATCCCCGGGCCTCGGCGACGATCCGCTGGACGACGGTCGGGTCGATCAAGGGCTGGACCGGCGGCTACAACGCGCTCGGGACCGGGAACTACACGGTGTACCGGAGCGAGATCCGGGGCGCCGTGGACCTGCTGAAGGTCAACGTCGGGTACGTCGACGTGCGGGAGTCGTGGATCCACGGCGGGCACCAGTGGGCGTCCGACCCCGGCCAGGGCGGAAGCCATGCTCACGTCGACTTCCTCCAGACGGTGCTGAAGGGCAACGTCTCGAGAATCACCCTCGTCGACAACTCCTTCGACGCCTGGGTCTTCCGGTCGCCGAAGGACGCGTGGGACGTGTACCGCAATTTGGGGGCGTCAGCCACGGGCACGGGTGCACTGTCGTTCTTCCAGCACAAGAACGGCTACCGGATCGGCGACATCCTCGTGAAGGGCAACGTGCTGAACGGCGACGTCTACAGCTACTTCCACATCACGGACAACACGAACGGGCAGGCGCCCAGGAGCATTCGGATCATCGACAACGTCGTGTGGAAGAACTACTCGACCTTCGGCGCCAACAAGCTGGCCGGCTTCCGCACGCCCTCGGCCGTCGTGTGGCGAGGGAACACCGACCAGCATGGGAGGCCGATCAGCGTGAAGGGAACCCGGAGTTCGTAACCGGGGTCCGCGCGGGCGAACCGGGCAACCGGGCGTTGCGGTGCGAAGGGTGAGGATGCTTCGCCGCCACGCTCAGTTGCCCGCCCCCGCTGCCGATCCCAGATGTGACGCTCCCGCCACCACCGACGCGAGCGTTCCACCACACAACCAGCCTCGGGCCGGTCGAAATGGCACACCCGTCGTGAGACGGGGTCGCAAAGCCACGGGACTCCAGTGGAGTCAGCCGGGCTGCCGAAGCGGCCGTGGTCCCGAGCCGTCCAACAAGGAGTCGGGACCACATGCATCGGACCCTGCGCGCCATCGCAGCCGTCGTCGCCCTCGCGTTCGTCGTCGGGATCGCCGGACCAGGCGCCCAGGGAGCCACCTCGTCGCCCAACCTCCTCCCGAACGCGTCGTTCGAGCGGGACCCGTCGACCCACTACACGAACCGCGGGAGCGCCACGTTCGTGTGGACCACCGACAAGGTGAAGTCGGGTTCGCGGTCGCTGAAGATCGTCTCCGCGCAGCCGAAGGGCACCCTCACTCGCTGGTTCTCCAAGCCCGGGATCGTGCCTGCCACGCCCGGGGTCGAGTACCGGGCGGGGGCCTACTTGCAGACCTACCGGGTGACGGATCGTGCCGTGGTGGCGTTGAACTTCTGGGACGTCTCGGGGAAGCACCTCGGCACCCGTCGCTCGTCGAACCTGTCGGGCACGAACGGGTGGACCTGGCGCTCGGTGACCGCCACCGCCCCCGCCGGCACCGCCTGGGCGCGGATCGAGTTCCGCCTCTACGGCCCCGGGAAGCTCTGGACCGACCCCGCTCGCTTGAAGGCCGTCTCCGTCGAGGCGGCCCGCAAGCCGACCACGACCACCGCGCCGACCACGACGACGACACTCGCACCGACGACCACGACGACGGCGGCGCCGACGACCACCACCGTGGCGCCGACCACCACGACGACAGCCGCACCGACGACCACGACGACGACGGTCGCGCCACCCACGACGGTGCCGTTCGCCGGCCGAGGGACCGTGGGACACGCGGCCGACATCCCCGGCGTCCACGCGCCGGCCTCCCTGACGACCCACTCGGGCAACTACTCCACGTCCCGTGACGGTCAGGTCGTCAAGAACCTCAACATCACAGGAATCCTCTACGTCCGGCACCCGAACGTCGTGATCGAAGACGTCAAGGCCCGCGCCATCGACGTCCAGTCCGACACCAGCAACGCTTCGGCCACGATCCGCTGGACGACGGTCGGGAACCCGCAGGGCCGGACCGACGGCTACAACGCGCTCGGGACCGGGAACTACACGGTGTACCGGAGCGAGATCCGCGGGGCGGTCGACCTCCTCAAGGTCAACAACGGGTACGTCGACGTGCGGGAGTCGTGGATCCACGGCGGGCACCAGTGGGAGTCCGACCCGGGTCAGGGCGGAAATCCTGCCCACGTCGACTTCCTCCAGACGGTGCTGAAGGGCAACGTGTCCCGGATCACCCTGGTGAACAATTTCTTCGACGCCTGGGTCTTCCGCTCGCCGCAGGATGCGTGGGACGTGTACCGCAACCTGGGTGCCTCGTACACCGGCACGGGCGCGCTGTCGTTCTTCCAGCACAAGAACGGGTACCGGATCGGCGACATCCTCGTGAAGGGCAACGTGCTGAACGGCGACGTGTACAGCTACTTCCACATCACCGACAACGCCAACGGGTACCCGCCGAAGAGCGTCCGGATCGTCGACAACGTCGTGTGGAAGAACTATCCGACCTTCGGCGCCAACAAGCTGGCGGGATTCCGCTCCCCGGAAGTGGTGGTCTGGAGTGGGAACACCGACGAGTTGGGCAACCCCATCTCCGTGAAGGGCACCAAGAGTTCCTGATCAGCGCTCGGTGACAGCGGGCGTGAATCCCCAGCGCCGGGGTGCCTGGGGGAGCCATTCCCGCCCCAGGCGTTCCACCTCTCCGGCCAATTCGTCCCGGAGCCGGGCCTCGACCTCGGGGCTCGGCTCCGAGGTCGGCATGGCGACGGGTCGGAACCCCAAGCGCATGACGCGATCTCGGGCGGCGGGGGGAAGTCGCTCCATGAGCTCGCGGGCATACGGGATGCGTGCCCCGAGGCGGGCGAGCCAGCGGCGGCGCCCGATCTGGTCGGAGCGGTTCCACTCCCCGGCCGCCCGTTCCGCGGGTGCGTCGAGACCGAGGAACGCGAACACCCGCTGCAGGATCGTGTCCTCGTCGGACCGCAGGTCCTCCGACAGCACGACGAGCATCTGCTCGCGGTCGAAGTGCTCGAGGTACTGGTCGAGCTGCGTGGCATACCGCGAGACGTCGAGGTAGCGCCGGTCTTCGAGGAGCGCTCGGTCGACCGGACGTTCCTCGCGGCCGGCCCCCACCTGGTGCCGATAGTGACTGCGCATCCGGGCGATGGGATCGCGCACGAGGTAGAGGAGCCGCACGTCGGGCACGACCGATGCCATCCGTTCCGGCACGCCGCCGTAGTGCGGGTACTTCGAATAGTCGGGCGAGACGTCGCCGAGGAGCGCCCCCTCGGGTGCCCGCCGGAACTGCTGCTCGTACCACTCGACGCCCCGCCCCCAGTGGTGCTGCTCGACGAAGAAGTTGAGTTCCTTCTCGGCGGGAATGTGCACCCGAGGATGTGCGCGGAGGTGGTGGTGAAGGCTCGTCGTGCCCGTCTTCATGGCGCCGATGACGACGAAATCGGGAAGGGGGCGCTCAGCAGTCACGACGTCACCGCGTTCCCCGTCGGCGGGCCTCCCAACCGTCGGGTCTCCCTCACGGTCGGTGGTAGGCGGGCCGCTCCGATGGGAACCATGCCGACATGCGGTCGGTGCTCGTCGTCAGCCACACGGGAGCCATGTGGGGGGCCCAGTTGCGCCTCTGCGAGATGGCGCCTCGCCTCCTCGACCGTGGGTTCCGCCTCACGTTGGCCGGCCCTTCCGACGGGCCGTTGGGGGACGCTTGGCGGCAACAGGGCCTCCCCTTCCTGCCCTTCACACTCCCCGAACACGTCGGCCTGCGCGACGAAGGCGGAGGCCGGCCGTCCCCGCTCGCCATGGCTCGCGAGGTGGGTGCAGTCGGGAAGTCTTCGGTGGCGGTGGCGAGAGCGGGACGCAGCGCCGATCTCCTCCAGTCGCACAGCCTCACCGCCCACCTGGAAGTGGCGCTGGCCGGGCGTCTGGCCGGCCGGCCGGCCGTTCTCGACGTCCACGACATCGTGCGCCCCGGCCTCGGTCGCCGGGTGCTGCACCTCGCATCTCGGTTGGCGACACGAACGCTCGCGAACAGCCGGGCCACCGCCGAGACCGTCGGCGGATCACAACGGCGGGACGTCGACGTCGTCCACCCGGGGGTCGACCTCGAACGGTTTCGCCCCGGGCCGCCCGACCCTGGCGTACGCGCCCAACTCGGGGGCGACGCCGACGCCCCGCTGGTCGGCGTGCTGGGCCGGGTCGACCCCGTGAAGCGCCTCGAGGTCGTGATCGACGCCGTCGCTGCCCTGGTCGATGCCGGCCTCGCGATTCGGCTCGCCGTCGTGGGCGACGCGCATCGCGCGCCCGCCGGGTATCTGCCTCGGCTCCGCTCGTACGCCCAGGACCGACTTGGAGGTCGCGTCCAGTTCACCGGCCCCCGCTCGGATGTGCCTGCGGTCCTGCGCGCGCTCGACGTGGTGGTCGGTGCCCCGCGCGTGGAGCCGTTCGGCCGGACGATCGTGGAGGCCCAGGCGTGCGGGAGACCCGTCATCGCTCCGGCCGAGGGCGGTGGGGCGGAGATCGTCGACGACGGGCGGACCGGTCTCCTCGTCCCACCGGGCGACCCTGACCGGCTGGCGGAAGCGCTCGGTCGGCTGGTGCGAGACCCCGATTGCGCCGTTCGAATGGGGGAGGCCGGCGTGGCGAACGTCGGTGCCCGATTCAGCCTCGATGCCCAGGCCGACGCCGTCGCCGCCGTCTACGAGCGGGCCCTCGCCAGGCGGTCGCCCGCCCGCCCTCGGCTTCTGGGCGCAAAAACTTCGGCATAGCAACGAGTCCCCCACTCAGAAGCGGGCTCTCAGCCGCTGGGTGGGCAGGTGCGGGATCAGACGGACCACTCGGGGAAATCGTCGCCCGCGAAGTCGCGCAGGCGGTCGGAGTCGTCACGCAAGGCCTCCCGGAGCAGATTCGCCGACGAGGCGCTGAGGGAAAGGCGGTCGAGGGGCGCCCACACCAGGCGCGGCGCCACCCGGGCGAGGGCCGCTCGCCCCTTGCGCCCCAGCCGCCATCCCAGTGCCGTCGGGCGCCGCTTGGTGCTCGACTCGTTGTGGAC
>DATLFW010000415.1:0-3570 GCA_035540775.1 Acidimicrobiia bacterium | reverse complement strand
GGTGGCAGACACAGAGGTCCTCGGCGGCGAGCAGCTGCACGATCTGCCAGCGGACCGGCTCACCCACCGCCTTGGCACGGGAAGCGAGGACGTCGGCGGTGGCGTCGATATCAACGGTCATACATATGCATGTTTGTTGATGGATGCGGCTTCGGCAAGCGGTCCCGTTCTCCTGGAGCCGGACGCGCAACGGCCCCGCCAGGCGGCGGGGCCGTTGCGGTCAGTTCGTGTCGTCGTGCGTTACGAGCGGAAGAAGAAGCGGCGCACCAGGCCAGACAGGGCCAGGAAGGAGATACCGGCGCTGGCAGCGGCCAGTCCACCACCGGTGGCGGGGAGGGCCGTCCCGCCGCCCGTGTTGGTGGCCTGCGCACCGAGGACGGCAGGCGTCGTCGTGGTCGGACCAGCCGTGGTGGTGGTGACTTCCGCCGACGTGGTGGTCGTCGTCTCTTCCTCTTCCTCGTCGTCACCACCGGCGGCGCAGCCAGCCCCTTCCGCGACCTGCTTGAGCCCGGCGACGAGCTCGGCGGGAGCGTCGTTGTCCTCCAAGGCCGCGATCAGGTCGCCCAGCGGGCCGCAGAGCGGGTTCTCGTCACCGCCGCCGTCGTCGGGCGGGGGAGTGTTGCCACCGGCCGGGCAGGCGTTCTCCTCGAAGCCCGTCGCAATCTCGGCGAAGGGCGTGCCCGCGGCCTTGCCCTGTTCGATGAAGGGAGCGGCCCCCTCGCAGATCTCGTTGCCTCCGGCCGGGAGGTCTCGAAGGCTCTGGGCCGGTGCTTCGGCGGAGAGGCCGAAGAGCACGAGGGCTCCTCCGGCGATGGCGATGGCGAATCTGCGCATGGTCCCGTCCTTCCTGCGCCTGGTTCCTGTCGGGGCGAGCTGGTTGCTGCCTGCAGCTTTACCCACTCTGTCCGCATTGTTCGACACGCAGCGTGAAATTTCCTGCCGCTCAACGCGGAAGTGCCGGGGCTTGGAGCCCCGGCACTTCCGGTGTTCTGGGTCCGGGACGAGGCCCCGGAGTTCGGTCTTAGCCGATGAACCGGCGGGCGAGAGCGCCGAGCGAGGTCAGGCCGAGGCCGAGACCAGCCAGCATCTCGGGGCCACCCGTCCGGGGCAGGCCACCGTCCGCCGCAGCGTTGTTGGCCAGCACCTCGGGAGCGGGACCACCGCCACCACCCGTCGTCGTCGGCGGATTGTTCGTGTTGTTCTTCGGCGGGTTGGGGTCGTCGCCGTCGCACGGGTAGTCGGTCGTGAGGACACCAGCGAGCGGTGTCGCCTCGAGGCCACCGTCGACGCCGGCGACCACCTGGCCGTGAACGGGGTCATCGATGGCCCCGCCAAGGGCAGGATCGACCACTTCGCCGACGTCCTTGCTCAGCCCGCAGAGCAGTGGGCTCGGAGAGAGACCGTTCGTCGTGTTGGTCTGAACGCACGTCTCGTTCAGGCCAGCCTGCGTGTCGTCGAGGGGCAGGCCACTGTCGACGACCGCGCCCACGACGCCGTCAACCGCCGTACACACGGCCTCCTCGTGTCCGTCCGCGTACGCCGACCCGCCGAACCCCAGGGTGGCTGCGGTGGCGATGGCGAAGATGATGCCGAGCTTCCGCATCGTCTCTTCCTCTCTGGTACGTGTCCCTGTTGGTGGGTACTTGCCGACCGGGAAACTGGGTGACCCGGCGAGTCGTGTCTTCACGTCTCGGAGATTGGATTCGCCCCGGCTCCACCAACCTCCTGCTCGATCGCGCGCGGTTCTCGCGCGATTTGTGGCAGTGCCGATCGTGGTGCTGCTCCGCCCTACGAATGATGCGGCCTTCGCCTCGGACGTGAGCATAGAGCAGTGCGCGCAGAGTGCGAAGTTTTGCGGCCCCGCGAAAAAAGTTGGCGGGCTGCCTTGACACGAACATACGTTTGCGTATCCTGCAGTTTCGCCTCGTGGGCCGGGCGTGACGGCTCTCCCTCCTGCACTTCCCCGACACATGGCGTCGTGCGTTCGAAGGGGGTGAAGTCATGTCGCTGGCCGAGGCGTTGTCGGCGCTCGAAGGCGTCTTGTCGTCGCTGAATCCGGAGACGATCTCGGGCGACGACGCGGCGCGGCTCACGAGCCGGTGCGCTCGAGTCGAGAAAGCGCTGGCTGTGGCCGGAGTCGCCTGGCATTGCGGGCGGCCGAATGCGGGGCCCACGCCGATGCGGGGGCGCCGACGCCCGAACAGTGGGTCGGGCAGCTCGCCGGGATACCGGTGGGCCGTGCCCGCGCCGAGATGGAGACCGTCGTCGCACTCGCCGGCCACGCCGCGACGACGGCGGCCGTGGTCTCGGGTGAGGTGTCCTTGGCGCAGGCGGCCGAGGTCCTCCACACGCTGGAGACGGTTCCCGACGCCGAAGCGGAGTTGCTGGAGGTGGCGCGGTCGAAGCCGCTGCGGTCGCTCCAGGACCGGGCAAGGCGCATCCGGGCGCGTCGCGAGGATTCCGAGTCGAGGTATCGCCGCCAGCAGTTGGCACGCGGAGGTTCGCACCGGATCGACCGTGACGGGATGAGCCGCTGGGAGGTGGCCTTCACCCCCGAGATCGGTGCCGCGGTGAGGAGCGTGGTCGAGCGAGAGGCCGACCGGCTGTATCGCAAGGCATCGAAGCAGCAGCGCCGCTCGACGCCTCACCACGCATCCGTCGCCGACGCCATCGCCAACCTCATCCTCGGACGCGCCGAGACCGGATTCTCCGGGGCCGACGTGATCGTGCTCGTCGACCTCGAAGCGCTCCGGCGCGGGCACCGCCACGACGGAGAGACGTGCCACATCCCCGGGGTCGGCGACATCCCCGTGTCGCTGGCCCGCGAGATCGCCGACGACGCCTTCTTGAAGGCCGCCATCCACGATGCCGTCGAGCCGAAGGCGATCCGCCATTTCGGGCGCCGTTACCCCGCACACCTCCGCACGGCTCTGGCCATCGGCTCCCCGACCGACTTCGCAGGGACCGTCTGCTGTGAGGACGGCTGCGAACGGCGCTTCGGGCTCGAACGCAATCATGTCGATCCCGTTGCCAACGACGGCCCGACCTGCTGGGAGAACCTGCGCTGGCGGTGCCGCCCGCACCATCGCGCCAAGACCGAGCGCGACCGCCGAGCAGGCCTCCTCGGATCTCATCCCCGGCGGGGGTCTCGTTCCAAGCGCGCTCGCTCGAGCCACTCGGCCGGGGCCCGGGCCCCGTGAGCAGCGTCGCCCCTCAGGCGGTCAGTCCCTGAGTGCGTGCCCGCTCCCCCCGCCACGGCCGTTCCCGGTGACCACGGCCCTGCCCGCATGACGGCGAACGCCAGGTGGGCAACCGAACCTGGACAACCGAATCGGCGGCGACGGCCCCTTGCCCCTGGGGGTCTGCCGTGTCATGCCCCGCCCGGTGGCGGCGGGTCAGAGCGTGGCCGACCAGGCGGCGACGGCGGCCGGGTCGAGCGAGCAGAGCCCGCCGGCCGGTCCGCTGCTGTATCGAGGCCCGTCGGGGGTCACGGCCGCCGCGAGGACGGTGCCGCTGGCCGAGAGCGTCTCGAAACAGGCGGCGTCGGCATCGGACCAGACGAGGACGGAC
>DATLFW010000414.1:0-6828 GCA_035540775.1 Acidimicrobiia bacterium | reverse complement strand
CGTCGGGCGACGACGTCCTCGTCGGTGACCCGGGCGAGATCTGGGTGCGAGGGCCGAACGTGTTCGCCGGCTACTGGGGCGACGACGAGACGACGGCCCGGGTCCTCGTCGACGGGTGGCTGCACACCGGCGACGTGGCGGTCGCCGACGACGAGGGGCGCCTCTCGATCGTCGACCGCTCCAAGGACCTCATCATCGTGTCCGGGTTCAACGTCTACCCGGCCGAGGTCGAGGAAGTGCTCGTCGAGCATCCCGATGTCGACGAGGCCGCCGTTGTCGGGATGCCCGACGACCAGACGGGCGAGGCCGTGAAGGCCTACGTGGTGGCGGCGCCCGGTGCGTCGCCCGACCCCGCCGACGTCATCGCCTTCGCCGGCCGGTCGTTGGCTCGTTACAAGTGCCCCGTCGAGGTCGAGGTGGTCGACTCGCTGCCTCGGGGGCTGGCCGGGAAGCTGCTGAGGCGGCGGCTGTCGGGCACGGGACCGGACGCCTCCGGGGCGCACGCCGCAACCGACGTCGACGGCGACCTCACCAGCCGGAACCCGGCGTAGCTCGCGGCGATCCGGGCCGCGGCCGTGATGCCGACGACGCTTGTGAACAAGTGAATACTTTGTGAGAAACCTCACAAGCGCCGTATACTCCGTCGACACTTCGGGTGGGAGCGTCGGCCACGGTCCGCCGTCGTCGGCGTCGAAAAGGTGGTGCGAGTGGCAGATCGATCGACGCGGCGGATCCCGGAGGCGACCGTCGCCCGGCTTCCCCTCTACTACCGGGCGCTCGTGGAGACGGCCGAGCGCAAGGTGTCGACGATCTCCTCCGAGCGCCTCGCCGAGATGGCGGGCGTCAACGCCGCGAAGGTGCGCAAGGACCTCAGCTACCTCGGCTCGTACGGCACGCGCGGGGTCGGTTACGACGTCGAGTACCTCCTCGCCCAGATCTCCCAGGAACTCGGGCTCACCGAGAGCCGGGCGGTCGTCATCGTGGGTGTCGGCCGCCTCGGTCAGGCACTCGCCAACTATGCCGGGTTCCGGGCCCGGGGATTCCGCGTGGTGGGCCTTCTCGACGCCGACCCCGAGAAGGTCGGCCAGACCGTCGGCGACCTGGCCGTCGAGCCGCTCGACGACATCGCCACCATCGTCGCCGAGCGCGACGTCGCCATCGGGATCCTGGCCGTGCCCGCTGACGCCGCTCAGCGGGTGGCCGACCGCCTCGTGGAGGCCGGGGTGACGGCCATCCTCAACTTCGCCCCGAAGGTCATCCAGGTCCCCGAGACCGTCGCCCTGCGCAAGGTCGACCTGGCGATCGAGCTCCAGATCCTGTCCTTCTACCAGCAGCACGCCGTCGGCGACGGCGACGGGCGTGACGCCCGGGAACCGGGCGACGGCGCCGGTTCGTCGAGCGACGACCTCCTCGGCCTCGACCAGGCCACGGCATGACCGACGGGCCCGGCCCGTCCTCGACGTCCCGGCCTGCGGGCCCCGGGGCTCCTCCGCCCGGGTACCCCGTCAACCTCGTCGTGGCGGGCCGCCGGGTCGTGATGGTCGGCGCGGGGCGGATCGCCGCCCGCAAAGTCGAAGCGCTGCTGGCCGCCGGTGCCGTTGTCCACGTCGTTGCCCCACGGCTCGGCGACGAGATCACCGCCTGGCGCGACGCCGGGCGTTTGACGGCGGACGAGCGCCCCTTCCGCGACGACGACCTCGACGGCGCCTGGCTCGCCTTCACCGCCGCCGACGACCCGGCGGTGAACCGATCGGTCTACGAGGCGGGCGAGGCGCGCCGGATGTTCGTGAACTCCGCCGACGATCCCGCCAACTGCTCGCTCACGCTGATGTCGGTCGTGCGCCGGGGCGACCTCCAGATCGCCATCGGCACCGGTGGGCGCAGCCCGGCCATGGCGACCCACCTCCGGCGCCGTCTCACCGAGGAACTCGGGCCCGAGTGGAAGGCGCTCCTCGACGTGCTCGCCGACGTCCGCGACGCCATCCGGGCGGGTGGCGAGTCGAGCGAGGCGTACGACTGGGAACCGGCCTTCTCGGACGAAATCCTCGAACTCGTCCGCCAGAACCGCCTCGACGAGGCCCGTGCGGAGGTACGCCGATGCCTCGGCCTCCCCTGATCCGTCGTACGCTCTCCTGGTACCTGTCGGAGCCTCGGCGCCGGAGGGAGCACGGGCTCTCATGTCGCTGATCGTCGTTGGACTCAACCACCGCTCCACCCCGGTCGACGTGCTCGAGCGGGCGGCCGTGACGCGCGAGGGTTTGTCCGAAGCCCTGCGCACACTCGGGAAGCGTGAGCACGTGGCCGAGGTCGTCGTCCTCTCGACGTGCAACCGCACCGAGGTCTACGTCCGAGCGACCAAGTTCCACCCCGCCATCCAGGAGGTCTCGGAGTTCCTGGCGGAGCAGGCGGGCGTGATGCCTGACGTCCTCACCGACTCCCTTTACACGTTCCACGACGAGGCCGCGGTGACGCACCTCTTCGGCGTGGCCTCCGGGATCGACTCGATGATCCTCGGCGAGGGCGAGATCCTCGGCCAGGTCAAGGCGTCGTGGCAGGCCGCCGAGGCGGAGGGCACGGTCCGCCAGCAGCTGGGATCGGTCTTCCGTCAGGCGGTCGAGGTCGGAAAGCGGGCGCGCACCGAGACCGAGATCGCCCGGGGCATCACGTCGATCTCCTCGGCCGCCGTCCTCCTCGCCTCGGAGCGGCTCGGTTCTCTGACCGGCAAGACGGTGCTGGTGCTGGGCGCCGGGAAGATGGGCGAAGGGATGGCGGCGGCGCTGGCCGGCTCGTCCGTCGGTGACGTCCTCGTCGCCAACCGGGGCTTCGACCGGGCGGCGGCCCTCGCCGAACGGATCGGCGGCCGCCCCGTCGGTCTCGACGGTCTCGTCGGCGCCCTCGAGGAGGCCGACGTCCTCCTCGCCTCGACCGGTTCCGGCGAGATCATGATCAGCCGGTCGGAGATCGAGGACGTGATGGGGCGGCGTCCCGCCCGGCCCCTGCTCGTCGTCGACGTGGCCGTGCCGAGGGACGTCGAGCCGTCGGCCGACGAGATCCCGACGGTGACCGTGCTCGACATCGACGACCTGAAGGCGTTCGTCGAGGCGTCGATGGACACCCGCCGCCGTGAGGTGGAGCGGGTGCGGGAGATCATCCACGAGGAAGTGGCCCGCTACCGCCTCGAGGCGTCCGCCCGTGAGGTGGCGCCGCTCGTCACGGCCCTCCGCGAGCGGGGCGAGTCGATCCGAGCGGCCGAGTTGGAGCGGTTCGCCGCGCGACTCGACACGCTCGATGCCGATACGCGGGAAGCGGTCGAAGCGCTCACCCGCGGCATCGTCAACAAGCTGCTGCACGAACCCACGGTTCGGGTCAAGGAGTCCGCCGGGCAGGCCGACGGCGAGGCGCTGGCTGACGCCCTCGCCGCCCTGTTCGACCTGTCGTGACCCGCCGCCTGCGGATCGCCACTCGCGGGAGCGAGCTGGCCCGCACGCAGGCCGACCGCGTGGCCGCCCTTCTCGGCGGGGACTGCGACCTCGTGATCGTGTCGACGGTCGGCGACCGGCGCACTGACGCTCCGATCTGGGAGATGGGCGGGCAGGGCGTGTTCGTGAAGGAGGTCCAGGAGGCCGTCCTCGACGGCCGGGCGGACCTCGCCGTGCACTCCGCGAAGGACCTCCCCTCGACGACGCCCGAGGGGCTCGTCATCGGCGCCTTCCCCGAACGGGCCGACCCTCGGGACTGCCTTGTCGGCTCGACGCTCGCCGACCTCCCCACCGGGGCGGTGGTGGCGACCGGCTCGGTGCGGCGGCGCGCGCAGCTCGCCGGCCTCCGCCCCGATCTTTCGTTCGCGCCGCTTCGCGGCAACATCCAGACCCGGCTCGACAAGGCGGCGGGCTTCGACGCCGCCGTCTTCGCCGTCGCCGCCCTCGACCGGCTCGGGCTCAGCGATCGTGCCAGCGAGATCCTCGAACCGGAGGTGATGTTGCCGCAGGTCGGCCAGGGGGCACTCGCCGTCGAGTGCCGCGTCGAGGATGCCGAGACGTTCGAGCGCTTGGCGGCCGTCGACAGCGTCGACGTGAGGATGGCCGTCACCGCGGAGCGCGCCTTCCTCGACGAGATGGGCAGCGGATGCAACCTCCCGGTCGGAGCGTTCGGCCGTCTCGACGGTGAGGAGGTGGTCGTCGAAGCGCTCCTCGCCAGTCTCGACGGGCGCATCGTCCTCCGGCATTCCGTCCGCGGTACCGACCCGCAGGCCGCCGGGCGGGCCGTGGCGGCCGGTCTCATGGATGACCGCGGTGGGCGCGTGCTTCTGGAGGAGTCGGCATGACCGTCTACCTGGTCGGCGCCGGACCCGGCGATCCGGGACTGATCACGGCCCGGGGGCTCGAGCTGCTGCGGTCGGCCGACGTCGTCGTCTACGACCGCCTTGCCTCCTCGGCGCTGGTCGACGAGGCACCGGCCACCGCCACCCGGATCGACGTCGGCAAGCAGCCGGGGCGGGCACCTGTCGGCCAGGACGAGATCAACCGCATCCTCGTCGAGCACGGGTTGACCGGCGTGGTCGTGGTGCGTCTGAAGGGCGGCGACCCGTTCGTCTTCGGCCGCGGGGGAGAGGAGGCGGAGGCGCTCGTCGAGGCGGGCGTTCCCTTCGAGGTCGTCCCGGGCGTGACGAGCGCGGTGGCCGCGCCTGCGTACGCCGGAATCCCGGTCACCCACCGGGGCGTCTCCACCCACTTCACAGTCGTCACCGGGCACGAAGACCCCGCCAAGGGCCGCACCGACGTCGATTGGGAAGCCCTGGGCCGGGCAGGTGGCACCCTGGTCATCCTCATGGGTGTCGGCAACCTGCCCGAGATCGCTCGCCGTCTCGTCGCCGCCGGCCGATCGCCCGACACCCCGGTGGCGGCGGTGCGATGGGGAACCCGGCCGGAGCAGCGGACCGTGCGGACCACGCTCGGAGCCGTGACGGCGGCAGGGATCGAGTCGCCTTCGGCCATCGTCGTCGGCGAAGTCGCCGCCCTCGACCTGGGGTGGTTCGAGCGTCGCCCGCTCTTCGGCCGCACGGTCGTCGTGACGAGGGCGCGCGAGCAGGCGAGCGACCTGCGGGTGGCGCTCGAAGGGCTGGGCGCGGCGGTGATCGAGTTGCCGTCGATCGAGATCCGCCCCCTCGAGTTCGCGCTGCCGGAGCTGTCCGGCTACTCCTGGCTCGTCTTCACGTCGGTCAACGGCGTCGGCGCCTTCTTCGACCGGGGCCTGGCGCCCGCGGGCCTCGACGCCCGTGCCCTCGCCGGGTGCTCGGTGGCCGCCATCGGACCCGGCACATCCGACGCCCTGGCGCAGCGCGGCATCCGCGTCGACCTCGTCCCGGAGCGCTTCGTCGCCGAGTCGTTGGTCGAGGCGTTTCCCGACGCGCCTGGCGGGGCCCGGGTCCTGATTCCACGGGCGGTCGTGGCCCGCGACGCCCTTCCTGACGGGCTGGCGGCGAAGGGGTACGTCGTCGACGTGCTCGCCGTCTACGAGACGGTCACCGCCACTCCTGATCCCATTGCCGTCGAGGCGGTTCGCTCGGGCGCCGTCGACGCCGTCACCTTCACGTCGTCGTCGACGGTGCGCAACCTCGTGGAGGTTCTGGAGGGGCCGCCGAAGCCCGGCCCCGCCGTCGTGTGCATCGGGCCCGTCACGGCCGACACGGCCAGGGAGCTGGGCCTCGAGGTCACCGCCGTGGCCGAGGAGCACACGATCGACGGACTGGTCGCCGCCGTGCTCGGCGTCCTCGCGGACCTCTAAGGCGACCTCCACTCGGCCGCTCGTCCCGGCCGTCACGCGTGCCTGACCGGCGCCTTTCCCGCGCCGACGCTCAATTCCGGCATTGCTGATGCCGACCTTGGGAGGGATCTCAAGGCCGCACTGGAGCTTCCCGATCCGCGATTGACGCTCGGGAGGCGTCCGCAGCAACCGTCGCAGCAACACCAGAGCAGGGGCAATGCGCCGTTTCCTCGTGGTACTCGCCGTGGTCGTGATGGGGAGCCTCGTTCCCCTCGCCCGGCCCGCGAGTGCCAGTTCCAACCTCGAAGCCGAGTTCGTGGCGCTCATGAACCAGGAGCGCGCTACCCGGGGTCTCGTCACCCTGGCGACGTCCGGCGACCTCGTCAACTACGGCCGCACGCACTCCGGTTCGATGGCCTCTCGCAACGTCCTCGAGCACTCGACCCAGCTGCGGACGCTCACGAACTGGGACATGCTCGGCGAGAACGTGGGCCGGGGCGGCTCCGTCCGGGCTCTGCACGACGCATTCATGAACTCGCCCGCCCATCGCGACAACATCCTCCGTTCGAACTACCGCGAGACCGGGGTGGGGGTCGTCGTCTCCGGGGACACGATCTGGGTGACCGTCGTCTTCCGTGATCCGACGGTGGTGGTCTCGACGCCGCCGCCTGCGCCGACCGCCGCACCCAACGGCGTCGTCGGCATCGTTCCCACCTCGACCGGGAAGGGGTACTGGCTCGCTCGGACCGACGGTTCGGTGTCGCGGTTCGGTGACGCTGCTTCCCTCGGCTCGGCGAAGGGTAAGACGTCGGCCCCGGTCGTGGCCATGGCGGCGACGCCCACGAACAAGGGGTACTGGCTCCTCGACGCCGCCGGTGGCGTCTTCTCTTTCGGCGACGCCCGCTACCACGGCTCGGTGCCCGGCCTGCGCCAGGCCGGGCATGCGATCGGTCAGGCCGAAATCCGAAACATCGCCTCCACGGCCAGCGGCAGGGGCTACTGGATCACCGACGCCGCCGGGGGCATCTTCTCCTTCGGCGACGCCACCTTCTACGGCTCCATCCC
>DATLFW010000413.1:0-2856 GCA_035540775.1 Acidimicrobiia bacterium | reverse complement strand
TACGCACACAGTCTCGCACCTCACCCCTCGTCGAGACGGAGTAGGTCGTCGAGCGTCTCCCGGCGCATGACGAGCCGGGCAGCGCCGTCGCGGACGAACACGACGGCCGGGCGGGTGACGGCGTTGTAGTTGGACGCCATGGAGTAGCCGTAGGCGCCCGTGACCGGGGTGCAGACGAGGTCGCCGACGGCCAGGTCGTCGGGGAGGTCGGCGTCGTGCACGACCACGTCGCCCTGCTCGCAGTGCTTGCCGGCGACAGTGGCGCGGCGGGGTCGCGGTGCGCCGGCGCGGGTGGGCACGAATGCCTCGTAGCGGGCGCCGTAGGTGGCGGGTCGGGGGTTGTCGCTCATCCCCCCGTCGACCGCGACGTAGGTGCGCACGCCCGGGATCTCCTTGATGGTCCCCACCCGGTACAGCGTCACACCGGCCCGAGCAGCGATGGAGCGGCCGGGCTCCACCATCAGACGAGGCCGGCTCGACACGCCGGGGTGAGCACAGGCGGTGTCGAGGGCCTCGCGTAGCGCCCGGGCGTAGTCGGCCACGGCGAGCACGGGGGCGTCGGCCGTGTAACGCACGGCCACGCCACCCCCGAGGTTGAGTTCCTCGACAGGCTGGCCGGTCACGGCCTCGACGTCGGCGAGGAGCGCCCCGACCACGGAGGTGGCGAGGGCGTACGGCTCGACGGTCGAGATCTGCGACCCGATGTGGGTGTGGATGCCGGCGAAGTGCATGGCCCCGCTGCTCGCCGCCCGGCGGCACGCCTCCAGGGCAATGCCACCGGCGACGGTGAAGCCGAACTTCGTGTCCTCGACCCCGGTCTCGATGTGGCGGTGGGTGTCGGCGGCGACCCCCGGCGTCACGCGGACGAGGACGGAGGGGGCGGGCAGCCCGGTGGCGACGAGCGCCTCGACGCGGTCGATCTCGTCGAACGAGTCGAGGACGATGCGTCCGACCCCGGAGCGAAGCGCCCGCTCCAGTTCTTCCGTCGACTTGTTGTTGCCGTGGAAGACGATCCGCTCGGACGGGAACCCGCCCGACAGGGCGATGTGCAGTTCGCCGCCGGTGGCGACGTCGAGGAGGAGGCCCTCCTCCCCGACGAGGCGCACCATTGCCCGGCACAGGAACGCCTTCGATGCGTACGCGACGTCGCCGGCGCCGAACTCGCCGGCGTACTCGCGGCAGCACTCCCGAAGCTCCGTCTCGTCGTAGACGAACAGGGGCGTGCCGTACTCCTCGGCGAGGTCGGCGAGGTCGCAACCGCCGATCCGGAGCCGACCGTCGTCCGCGACGTCGGCGGTCCGAGGCAGGAGCGAGAGGTCGATGGGCCCGGTCACGCCGGCGGCTCCTCGTTGATGTCCTCGTGGGCGTCGGCGTCCTCGTCGTCGCCGTCGTCCAGGCGGGCCATCTCCTCGGGAGCGTGGACGCCGAGCAGGGCGAGGGCGTCGGCCAGGCCGATGCGGCACGCCTCCACCAGCCACAGGCGGGCCTGGGTGAGGTCGGGCGTGACGCCCGACTCCCCCGGAAGCACGCGGCAGTCGCGGTAGAAGCCGTGGAAGCGTCCGGCGAAGTCGCGCACCCAGGTGGTGAGCCGGTGCGGGGCACGGGACGCGGCGGCGTCGGCGACGACGTCGGGGTAGACGGCGAGCGCCCGGAGCAGGTCGAGCTCGCGCTCGTGGGTGAGCAGCGAGAGGTCGGCGTCGGCGAGCGGGCGGCGGTCGACGCCCCGCTCCGCCGCCAGCCGGCTCATCGAGGCGATGCGGGCGTGCGCGTACTGGACGTAGTAGACGGGGTTGTCCATCGACTGCGCCGTGACGACATCGATGTCGAACGTCTGGGCCGTGTCGATGCTCTGGAGCAGGAACGTCAGGCGGCAGGCGTCGGGGTCGACCTCGTCGAGGACGTCGGCCAGCGTGATGATGTCGCCGGTGCGCTTCGAGAGGCGGACCGGCTGGCCACCCTTCATGAGCGACACCAGCTGACCGAGGACGATCTCGGGTTCATCGCCCTCGACGCCGAGGGCGGCCATGGCGCCTTTGATCGAGGCGACCTGGCCGTGGTGGTCGGCGCCCCACACGTCGACGAGGTGCGTCCAGCCCCGAGCCAGCTTGTCGAGGTGGTAGGCGATGTCGGCGGCCAGGTAGGTGGGGCTGCCGTCGCTCTTCACGAGCACCCGGTCGCGCTGGTCGCCGTGCTCGCTGGCCTTGAACCAGACGGCGCCCTCGCGCTCCTCGACCGCGCCGCGCTCCCGCAACCGGTCGATGGCCGCGACGACCTCCCCGCGCTCGTGGAGCGCGCGCTCGGAGAACCAGGTGTCGAAGTGCACGCCGATCCGGTCGAGGTCGGCCTTCACCTCCTCGACGATCTGGCGGTAGCCCCACTCCTTGGCCGCGTCGAGGGTGGGGTCGGGGCCGAGATCGCCGGCCATCCGCTCCGCCATCTCCGCCACGTAGGCACCGTGGTAGCCGCCCTCGGGAGGTTCCTCGCCCCGGAGGCGAGCGAGCAGCGAGGCGCCGAAGGCGTCGAGCTGGTTGCCGGCGTCGTTCAGGTAGTACTCGCGGTGGACGTCGGCGCCTTGCGACGCCAGCAAGTTGGCAAGGGCGTCGCCATAGGCCGCCCACCGGCCTCCGCCGGCGTGGAGTGGCCCGGTCGGGTTGGCCGACACGAACTCGAGGTTGACGCGCTGGCCGTCGAGCACGTCGCTGCGCCCGTACGCCTCGCCGGCGGCGACGACGTCGGCCAGGACGTCGTGGAGCCACGACGGGCGGAGGTGGAAGTTCAGAAAGCCGGGGCCGGCGACCTCGACGCGGTCGAGGTGGGCGACGCCGGCCTCCATGAGGCGGTCGGCGAGCGCCTGGG
>DATLFW010000412.1:0-3555 GCA_035540775.1 Acidimicrobiia bacterium | reverse complement strand
GCGCTCGATGGGCTCCTGCGCCTGCTTCTTGGTGCCGACGAAGAGGACCTTCTCACCCCGCGACACGATGTCGCGGAGGAAGCGGTAGGCCTCGTCGACCTGACCCAGCGTCTTCTGCAGGTCGATGATGTAGATGCCGTTGCGCTCGCCGAAGATGTAGTCGCGCATCTTCGGGTTCCAGCGGCGGGTCTGGTGCCCGAAATGGACGCCAGCCTCCAAGAGCTGCTTCATGGTGACGACCGGCATGGGTCGTTCCTCCTTCGGTTGGTTCCTCCGCCCGCCGGGCCCGGCCTCTGGCCGTGGCACCGAATGTCGTGGCAGGCGTGCGAGATCCCGAACGCGAGGCCCGGGTCGGTCAAGAAGTGTAGCGACCGCCTCCCCGTACCCGCCCCTCGACGCCCGCTTTCCGGCACCCAGGCACGCCAGGGCGTGGGCGTGCTCGAGTGCCGGAAAGCGAGCGGATCAGGGCAGGGACGGGACCGGGAGGTGCTCGGTGACCGTTCGGATGGCGAACGGCTCCACCCGGGCTCGCACGGTCTCGAGCACGTTCCGACACCGCGGCGGTGCACCAGCGAGGGCGCGACGGACGGCGTCGATCGTCTCCGGATCGTCGACGACCGACGAGTGGTCGGAGAACCCTCGCGGATCGACCACCACGTGGGCGGCGCCGGGGAGGCGTGTCCGGTCGGCCGTCACGATGGCGTCGCCGACGGCGCCGACGGTCGTGACCGGCACGCCGGCGGGCAAGGGCACCGCCCGCAAGCGGCGCAGCAGCGACGACCGCGGGGCGAGGTCGGTCACCGAGGTCGAGTGTGGTGACGCCTGGCCGGTCGCCGCCGAGACCCACCCGAGGACGGTCCCCACGCCCGGCTCGTCGGCCAGTTCGGAGATCCGCCCCGCCAGCGCCGATCCCGCATGAGGACTGGCGATGGTGACGACCCGGCCGATCGGCGGGTAACGGTGCTCGTTCCCACGATGGTGCAGCTTCAGGAACGCCTCGATCACGACGCCGCCCTGCGAGTGACCGACGAGGTCGACCGGGGTGCGGGAGTGCCGGCGAGACGCCAGATCGGCCGCCAGGCGAGCGGCGGCCGGTTCGACCCCTGCCCAGGTGTGGGCCGGACGGTACGACGCGGCGTCGGCATACGAGAACCACTCCACCCTCCCCGGCTGGTACCCGAGGGCGTGAACAGGGAGATCGAAGCTCTTCCCACGTGACCCGGTGTCGAGGCGCGACCCCAGGCCGGCGACCGCCACGAGATGGTGCCTGGTCGGGGCTGGAGGAGCCGGCGACCGGCTGCAGCGGCGCCGGGGTCGCCACCAGTCGCTGACGCCTCGTCCCGTGTGCCACAGCAACTCACCGGCGAGCAGGCCGACCCGCGCCAGTGCGGGGCGGGTGAGGACGGTCGTGAGGGCACGAGCCGCCCACCGCGTCGCCCAGCGATGCCCGGCAGAACGGGCGACCGACACCACGCCGGGCAGCCGCCGAGCGACCACCCCAGCCGCTCGCTCCATCCCCGCACCCGCAAGGTCTTGAAGGTGCGACGCTCCCGACCGCACCCAGCGAGGCAGCCGGATCCGGCCGAGTTCGCGCAGCAGCGAGCGGCGCTCGGCCTGGGCGGAGGGGAGGCCGCCGACCGGCCCGTCGGGGGGTACCAGTCGCACCACGGCGGTGAGGTCGGTGGACTCGAACAGGAGCGCCGGGTCGAGGTAGCGCTCGCCCCGCCGCAGCCCGAAATGCAGGACGCCGGGGTCGTGGCCCTGGCCACCGCCCGCCGTGCCGACGACGGCGCCCGCCTCGACGGTGTCGCCCCGTTGCACCCGCATCGAGGCAAGGAAGCCGTAGGTCGTGCGCAGGCCACCGCCATGGGCCACGACCACGAACCGGGCGCCGGCGACGAGGCCGGCGAACGACACCGTGCCTCTCGCCGACGCTCGAACGGCCGCGCCCGGCTCGGCGGCGAGGTCGATCCCGGTATGGCCGCCGATCCCGAAGGGGCCGTCACCGGCGTCGAACGGCGTGACGATCGGGCCGTCGACTGGGGAAATCCACGGGCCCGGCGTGAACTCAGTGCGGTTTCGGGGAAGCTCGCCTGCAGCGGCAGGCGCAACGACGAGGGACAAGACAACGAGGGATGAGACGACGAGCGCCGCCAGGACGGCGGCACCCCCGCGGACGAGCGTGCCGAACACGGCATCCTCCCGTGACGCGCAACGGGAGGGGGAAGGGCGCGGGGAAGCGCGTCCGAGGCGACGCGAGGAGCGTCAGCGGGGAACGTCGGCCCGGCGGGCGGCCGGGCGGGGTGTCAGCGCCGGCGTCCGGCCGGGGCCCGCTCGCTGCCTTGGGCAGGGTCGGGCTCGGTCAGCTTGGCACGCAGTTGGAGGACGGCCTTGGTGTGGATCTGGCACACCCGGCTCTCGGTGACCCCGAGCACCTCGCCGATCTCGGCCAGGGTCATGCCCTCGTAGTAGTAGAAGGTGAGCACGAGGCGCTCGCGCTCGGGCATCGAGGTGACGGCGTCGGCGAGGATGTGCCGCATCTCGTCGATCTCGTAGCTGGCGACGGGGTCGTGCTCGTCGTCGGCCTTGATCGTCTCGCCGAGCGTCGGCCCGGACTCGTCGTCGCCGCCCACCATCTCGTCGAGGGGGACGAGTCCGACGAGCGAGATCCGCGACAGCGTGTCGTTGAGCTCGTCGAGGGTCATCCCGAGTTCGGCGGCCACTTCGTGGTCGTCGGGGGTGCGCTTCAACTCGTTCTCGAGCTTGGAGTACGCGCGCTCGATGGCCCGCGCCTTCGCCCGGATCGACCGGGGCACCCAGTCGATCGCCCGCAGCTCGTCGATGATGGCGCCCTTGATGCGAGCAATGGCGTAGGTCTCGAACTTGAAGCCGCGGTCGAGGTCGAACTTGTCGATGGCGTCGATGAGCCCGAACAGGCCGTAGCTCATGAGGTCGGCCTGGTCGACGTTCTGGGGCAGGCCGACGCCGACACGGCCGGCGACGAACTTCACGAGCGGCGAGTAGTGGAGGATGAGGCGATCGCGGATCGCCTTCTCCCCCGACTCCTTGTAGTCGCGCCAGAGCCGCTGGATGGCCTCTTCCGGGATCTGGTCGGCGCGTTCTGCGGTCATGGGCTCCGGCGTGAAGGCCCGGTGGCACGAATGCCACCGTCGGTGACGGATCGGCGCGAGTGTAGTGCCCGGTCCCCGGCCTGCCCGTCGTCTCCCTCACGAACGGGCGTGATCACAGGTCGACCACCATCGTGGTCGAGGTGCCGGACCCGCCCGTCGCCCGAAACCCGCTCGAGTCATAGAGCCGGCGAGCGGCGGTGTTGGCGGGGTCGACGCTGAGCGACACCCGCTGGTACCCGGCTGCTCGGCTGGCGCGGAGGACGGCGGTGAGCAGCGTGCGGCCGAACCCCATCCCCCGGCTCGACGGACGGACGGCCATCGCCAGCTCGGGAACGTCGTCGCCCACCCACCCGTAGCCAGGGGCGTCGCCCGGGAAGAGTCGCACCCACGCCGCTCCCAGCGGCGCCCCGCTCGGGCCCCCGCC
>DATLFW010000411.1:0-4498 GCA_035540775.1 Acidimicrobiia bacterium | reverse complement strand
GTTCCCGACTGGACTCGACGAAGACCCTCAGCGGGGTACCCCCTCAGCTGCCCTGGGTCAGTGACACAGCGTCATAGTGTCGGTCACTCGGAGTGAAACGACAAGCCGGGGCGCCCGCCGCGATCGCCCCTCAGCGGGGCACGGCGTGTGTCACGTCGCGATCTTCGCCTTCCTCAGAGCACCGCCTCGGCCATCAGCTCCAAGGCCTCGGTCTGCCCGGCGCCGACGATGAGGGTGGTGGCCGGCGACTCCTTCCACGCCTCCAGCCCGTCGAGGATCCGCTCGCGGGGCCCGACCAGCGCCACCTCGTCGACCATCTCGTCGGGGACGGCGGCCGTCGCCTCCTTCTTCTTGCCGTCGAGGTAGAGGTCCTGGATCTCCTTGGCAGCGGCCTCGAAGCCATAGCGGCAGGCAAGGTCGAAGTAGAAGTTCTTGCCGCGAGCACCCATGCCGCCGACGTAGAGGGCGAGCATCGGCTTCACGAACGCCCGGCATCCGTCGACGTCGTCACCCAGGATCACGGGCACGGTGGCGGCGATGTCGAACGCGTCGGGGTCGCGCCCCCCACGGGCGAAGCCGGCGTCGAGCGACTCCTGGAACACGTCCGCTCGGTGGGGTGAGTAGAAGATGGGGAGCCACCCGTCGGCGATCTCGGCCGTGAGGGCGACGTTCTTCGGCCCGATGGCCGCGAGGTAGATCGGGATGTCGCTGCGCAGCGGGTGCGTGATGAGCTTCAGCGGCTTGCCCAGCCCAGTGGCGTCGGGCCCGGTGTAGGGGATGTCGTAGTGCTCCCCGTGGTGCTCCAGCGGCTGCTCGCGTCGCAGGATCTCGCGCACGATCGACACGTATTCGCGCGTTTTGGCGAGCGGCTTGCCGTACGGCTCGCCGTGCCACCCCTCGACCACCTGCGGACCGGAGAGGCCGAGGCCGAGCAGGAAGCGGCCGCCCGAGAGGAGGTCGAGCGTGGCGGCGGTCATCGCCGTGTTGGCCGGCGTCCGGGCCGGCATCTGCATGATCGCCGAACCGACCTTGATGCGCTCGGTGACGGCGGCCATCCACGCCAGCGGCACGACGGCATCGGAGCCGTACGCCTCGGCCGTCCAGACGGAGTCGAAGCCGAGGTTCTCGGCCGTTTTCACGATCCCGACCGCATCGGCCGGGCCCGAGCCCCAGTACCCGAGGTTGAGTCCGAGCTTCATGCCGCCTCCCGGTGTCGTTGCTCGCCCCCGCATCCTGACACGCCTCCGGGGCGGTCACCCGGCCTCGGGCACGGGGATGGCGTGGGGATTGAGAGCGATCGCCCCCTCCGACGTGCAGGCGAACTCGCCCCGGACAGGCACGGGCTCGGCCGCCCGCGGAATGAGCGCCACGCCGGCGAGGGTGCCAGCCGTCCGCTTGCCCGTGAGGGTGATCGTCTTGTCGTCGAGGGCGAAGGTGCGGCCGGGTGTCGTGAAGGTGACCACGCCGTCGTGGTACACGCCGTCGGTGGCGGCCGGTGCGGCGCCGTCCGTCGAGAGCGGGTGGCGGCCGAGGAGCATCGTGAACGAGGTGAAGCGCGGGGATTCCACGTCGTCGCTCGGCTCCGCCACTTCGACGCCCAGATGGATCTCGAACCAGTCCTTGTGGGCGATGCAGCGTCCGGAGGCGAAGTCGAACGGCTCGGCGCCGACTCGCAGGACCACGCGCGCCGGTCCGCAGTAGTCGCGCACGCGCACGCCGTCGAGGCGGCGTGATCGCCCTTCGGCGGGGCATTCGGGAGCCGTGGCGGCGGCCGCCAGCGCTGCCGACGTCGTCGTCGATGGGGCCGTCGTGGTGGGCGCAGCCGTCGTGCTCGTCGGAGGCTCCGTGGTCGGTGCGAAGCCCTGGGGCGGGTCGTCGCTGGTGCTGCAGGCGCCGACGGTCAGCGTCGCAGTGGCGAGGAGCAGGCAGGCGGCTCGACGAATGGGCACCGGGAGACCGTATCGCCCGGAGGGCGTCCGACGACCGCGCGGAGCGTGGTAGGAGCGGGGGAATGAGGGGCCGGTGCGCGAGGCTTGCACGGTGCAGGAGGACGCCATGGAACTCGTGACGCGTGTCGAGAAGGGGAGCGGGGCGGCCGATCGATTGCTGCTCCTGGTACACGGTTTGGGGGCCGACGAGAACGACCTCGCCGCCCTCGTTCCGTATCTGGACCCCGAGGGGCAGTTCGTGACCGTCCTGCCACGGGCTCCGAAGCCGTACGGGCCGGGATACCAGTGGTACGAGTTCACGCCCGAGGGGCCCGATCCGGCGACGTTCGCGGCGTCGGTCGACTCCCTCGACGCCGCGGTCGACGCGGCATGCGAGGAGCACGGTCTACGGCGCGAGGAGGCAATCTTCGCCGGGTTCTCCCAGGGGGCGTCGCTGATGCTGGCCCTCGGTCTGCGAGCCGGCGGGGGGACCCGGCCGGCCGGGATCCTGGCGATGAGCGGGTTTCTGCCGTCGGTGCCAGGCGTCGGATACGACTGGGAGGCGGAGGCGCCACCGGTGCTGGTGCAGCACGGCACCCACGATCCGATGCTGCCTGTCACGCGCGGCCGCGACGCCGCGCACGTGCTCGCCCAGCACGGCGTGCCGGTCGTGTACGGCGAGTTCCCCATGGGCCACCAGGTGGCGCTCGAGAGCATCGAGCAGGCGGCGGGATGGTTGAAGGCCGTGGTGGCCGGGGAGCGGCCGACGCAGCCGGTCGCCACCCTCGACGAGGCCCCGGTGGTCGACGAGGGCCCGGTGAAAACGGTCACCAGTGCCACCTTCGAAGCCGAGGTGATCCGCAGCGACCTTCCGGTCATCGTCGACTTCTGGGCGCCCTGGTGTGGGCCGTGCCGCCAGGTGGCGCCTGTCGTGGAGCAGATCGCCCAGATGCGCGACGGCGTCTACAAGGTCGTGAAGGTCAACATCGACGAATGTCCCGACATCGCCCAGGCGTTCCAGGTGCAGAGCATCCCGATGATCGGGCTGTTCCGGAACGGCCGCCTCGAACGGGCCGCTCTCGGGGCCAAGCCCCGCCCGCAGTTGGAAGCCGAACTCGGGATGCTCGTCATCCCCTGACGCCCTCCACCTCGCCCCCCTCTCGCCGTCTTGGGGGACTTCTGTCCGCTCTGCGGTCACAACTCCCCCAAGACGCCGGGAGAACGGCGGCGCGTGCGGGCGCGCCGCGCGGCTAGGTGAAGATGCGGGCGCGTTCTTCGGGTGTGAGGACGCATCCAGCGGCCGCACCGACGGCGGCGAGACCGGCGCGGTCGCCCTCCCGGAAGGCGACGGGGCCGTCACCGGGCACCTGGGCATGCATGATCTGCCCTGGATCGGTGGCGTGCGCCAAGCCTGCGAGGTGGCCGAGTTCGTGGAGCAGCACGCGCCGCCGGAGGGGCGAGTCGAGGTCCTCGTTCACGACCAGGACGCCCCCGGCGAGGACCGAGAGTCCCGGGCGAACTGGCACCGGCCCTGTCTCGGTCAGCCCCCCGAGGGGGCGGCCGTCGACGAGCCCGTGCTCGATGGCACCGTCGCGCAGCGCCGGGGACGTGGCGGGGTCCTCGAAGCTGACCAGGATCGGACGGCGGGGTGGCGCGTCGACGGGCACCGGGAACGGAACCGTGTCGGTGCTGTAGCCGGTGAACCGGAAGGCCACACCGGTCGCCCGCTCCAGCGCGGCGAAGGCGGCGCCGGCATCGTCGGCGGCGGCGTCGGGATCGAGCGAGCCGGGCTGCACCACGTAGTCGTAGGTGGCGCAGGGGTCGAGGCGGACGGGGGTGCCGTCGGCGTTCCTGGCCGCCACCACGAAATCGGGCGTCACGGCCGGCGCCTGCCCGGGTCGGGATGGTGCCTGCGCCTCGGCTCGCGCCGTCGCCCGGTCATTCGGTGCGGGGCCGGCCGCCATGATGGCGCCGGCGCCACCGCCGAGCATGGCCAGGAGGAGGGCGAACTGCGCCACGCGGCGCCCCGTGCGGCGACGGCGTGGCGGTGACGTGGGACGGCGGACGGCAGGCGGCGGGGTCGGACGTGCGGCGCTGGGGCGAGGGAGGCTGACGAGCGCTTCGGCCGCTGCCTCCTCCTCGTCGTGGTCGTCGTCGTCGTCGTCGTCCTCGTCCTCGTCCTCGTCCCAGGCCTCGTCGTCGTCGTTGGCGTCCCAGGCCTCGTCGTCCTCGTCCTCGCCGGTGTCGTCGTCCACGGCGTTGCCGTGGACGGCCGGGAGGGAGCCGTCGCCGTCTCCCGGGTCGTCGGCTTGGGGCGCCACGGCGGACCGGATGGCCTCGGCGATGGCCGTGAGCGTGGCCCGCTGCTCCGGTCGCCACGTCGCGCACCGCTCCATCACGACCGCCACCGCCTCGACGACCTCGGCCGTTGCCGCCTGGGCGAGACGGCAGGCGTCGAGGGGCGGATGGCCGCGCGTGGTGAAGATCGTCTCCCACGCCTCGACGAGGTCGCCCTCGTCGAGGCGGGCCAGGGGCTGGCGGAGGGTGAAGCGCCGCCCCTCCGCCGCCGC
>DATLFW010000410.1:0-9134 GCA_035540775.1 Acidimicrobiia bacterium | reverse complement strand
GCCGACAGCGTGGCGAGGTCGAACCCGGCCGAGAATCGACCGGCGCGTCCTTGCAGCACCACGACAGCCTCGTCGGCCGCAGCCTCGTCGAGGGCGGCGTTGATGTCGCCCAGCATGGCGAGCGAGAGGGCGTTCGCCTTCCCGTCGTCCATCGTGATGACCCCGATCCCGTCCTCGAGCCGGTAGGTCGCCAGTCGGTCCGTCATCGTTGTTCTCCTCGTCGCCGCACGCCGCGCCGGAACTGTTGCACCAGCCTGCAGCGACCGTCACGCCCGGTCGTCCGGGTTTCGGTCACATCGGCGCCGTAGACACCTCGACCGCCCGCGTCCGCGCACCCTCGATGTCGGCGTCGATGACGACGGTGACGGATGGGAATCCGTCACCGTCCGACACGATCCCGTCTGGCGACACCGAAAGTCGCCGCGCCGTCTTCGTCGCTGCCACGTCGCCGAGCGCGACGAGGACGGCCAGGGGGTCGTGGAGGCAGAGGGCGTGGGGCCACCCGTCGAGGGCCGCCCGCAGACCGGGCACCACGGCCGACAGCCGGGCCTGCTCGTCGGCGCTGACCACCATCGCGGCCGTGACGTCGAGAGGCACGAGGGTCACCGCTCCCCCGCTCCCGAACAGCCAGGACGCCGCCTCCGGGTCGAG
The DNA here is from genome assembly GCA_035540775.1 of Acidimicrobiia bacterium. Lineage (GTDB taxonomy): Bacteria > Actinomycetota > Acidimicrobiia > IMCC26256 > JACPCJ01 > DATLFW01. The sequence goes on along the minus strand of DATLFW010000410.1, from coordinate 8,483 downwards.
GCCGACATTCGTCTCCACCGTCCGCTCCTCGCCCCGGTGGGTGACGGGCGCCAGGGCCCCTCCCATGGCGACGACCGGAACGGGCGGCATCCTCGGGGCCCACCAGCGGTGCAGGTTCGTGAACGGGCCGATGGCGACCACGACCTCGGGAGCGGCCGTCATGACCGCCTCGGCGGAGCCTCCGGGCAGAACGGCGACCTCTGGGCCCACCACGGAGCGGGCGGCGTCGAGGCGGCGGTCAGGGTCGGTGCCCGTCGTCGACACTCCGACGAGGTGCGCGCCCGGATGGCGAGCGGCGAGGGCGAGGGCGACGAGGTCGTCGGGGTTGTCCCCGACGTCGGTGTCGATCCAGAGCCGGATCGGGTTCAGAGCAGGCCGGTGCGGAGCGTTTCGATCGGGCTGTCGAGGCAGACGCCGATCACGGGCTCGACGCCCGCGCAGCCCCACCGGCCGCCGGCGGCCTCTTCCGGTGCTGCCCCGGCGGACGAGACGGCCAGGGCAAGCGCCATGGCGACGATGGCGACGACGACCATGACGAACATGGCGACGGGGCGGGTCATTCGTTCTCTCCCGGGTTGGCGACGAACGCCGTGATTTCGGACACGGCCTGCGCAGGGTCGACTCCGGCGAAGACGGGGCCGAGCCCGGTGTCGACGGGCATCTCCTCGCTCTCGTCGCGCGCTCGACCCGATCCTTCGCTCCCGAGGAACACCTCGACGGGGCCGGTCTCGACCACCGGGTCGGGCGACGGCGAGCCAGCGCCGGGCGGCGCCGGGGCGGGCGTCCGGATCGGAGCCTGCTGGGAAGGCGCGGCGGGGCGAGGTTCGGCGGCCTCGGGCGCCGGCGGCACGTCGGCCGCTGCGGGCCGCCCGGACTCCACCACCATGGAGGCGCCAGGCGGCGGCTCGGACGCCGGGGCCCCCGCCAAGCCCACGGCGACGACACCGGCGACGGCCACCGCCGCGAGTGGGGCGAAGGAGGTCGCTGCCTCTCCCCACGCCGTGGACATCGCGGATCCCGCCCGGGTCCGCCACCGCTGGAGGGCAGCGGCGAGAGCGCCGAGCACCGGGATACCGGCGAGCCGGTCGCTTCCGGCGAGCGCCTCGAACTCGCGGCGGAGCGCCAGGCGAGCCCGATGGAGGAGGGCGTGGACAGTCGTGGAGGGGACGCCGAGTTCGCGCGCGATCTCGTCGTAGCTGAGCCCGTCGTAGTCGCGCAGTTCGAGCACGGTGCGGTGCCGCTCTCGCACGCGGCCGAGCGCCTGCTCGAGCTGGACGAGGTCGAGGTGCTCGAACACGGGCTCCGAGGCGGCGCCCACGGCCCCCGTGTCGACCTCGGCACGGTGGTCGAGACGGGCCGCTCGCCGGTGGTGGTCGACGCACAACCGATGCGCGATGACGGTCATCCAGGGGTAGAAGCGGCGTTCGCCGGCGAAGCGAGGGAGGGCTTGGAGCGCCTTGACGAAGGCGTCCTGCGCGATCTCCTCGGCGGTGGTCGGGTCGCCGACCCGGCGCTCGCAGTAGCGGACGAGGCGAGCGAAGTAGCGACGGTAGAGCTCGTCGAAGGCACCGCCGTCGCCTTGCTGGAACCGCTCGACCAGCGCCGCGTCACGGACGAGATCGACGTCGTCGACGCGTAACGCCATACACACCCCCCGGTGAATCCCCGTCTCAATGTTCGTGGTCGGGGTCCGGAACACCTTCCGTGTCGCGGACAATCCTATGCGTGGTCGAAGACGCGAGAAGGGGGCGCCCGAAGGCGCCCCCTCTCGTCCACCCAGAACACCGTCACCGGTTCAGACGGGCAGTCCGGGGACTGGCGACGGCTTCCAGAGGCCCCGGTGTCTCTGGAACGTCCGGGTGGGATCTCGCCCGCCGTCAGGCGGGCAGGCCCGGGAGCCCCGGCGCCGGAAGCGCGGGCGGGGCCGGCAATTCGGGCGCGGGCAGGTCCGGGGCGGGAAGCTCGGGTGCGTCGTCGGGAGGCAGGCAGACGTTCTCGTCGACCTGCACGGGCGTGTCGCCGATGCTGATCTGGACCGTCGCGCACACCCCGGCCTCCTGGGCGGTGGCGTGCGGGATCAGGAAGGCGGCCGGAACCACGAGGGCGGCGGCACACAGGAGACGGCGCATGCGGTGGCGTCCTCCAAGGTCGGAGCCGACCCCTCTGGCCGGCCTCGACAGGGAAACGGCGCCAACGGCGGATCCTCTCGGTCGCGAGAGAAAAAAAATCTCCGAGGAGCCACGAAGGAGCCGCGGAGACCCCTATCGACGCCCACTGGCCGTCTCGACAGGGGGATTCCGGTGTCGGAGCGGCAGGGAGCGGGCGCTACCATGCCCCCGCGCCCGTAGCTCAACTGGTTAGAGCAACGGACTCTTAATCCGTTGGTTCAGGGTTCGAGTCCCTGCGGGCGTACGGGAGAGGGGCCGGCAACGCCGGCCCCTCGTCGCGCCCGGCGCCTCACTCCTCCTGGAGCGCCCGCGCCAGTTCTTCCTTGTCCATCTTCGAGCGACCTTCGACCTCGCGCTCTTGCGCCCGCTCGTAGAGCTCCTCTTTGGTCAGGTCGAGCGATCCGCCCTTACGGCGTTCGATCTCCTGGCCGATCTCCGACATCCGCTCGCCGAGCTGCTCCTCCATGGCCGGGAAGATCTCGTTCTCCTCCTCCTCGACGTGGTGGTCGACGCTCTGGCGGAGCTCGCTCATGAGCTCGTAGACCTCGTCGTCGTCGTCGGACGACTGGATCTGGGCGATCAGTTCCTTCGCCTCGGCGTGCTCGTCCTCGGCCTCCGCCGCCATGTCGGCCGACACCTGGCCGCGGAGTTCGGGGTAGAGGAGTTCTTCCTCGATCTGGGTGTGTTCCTGGAGCGCGCTCGTGATCTGCGTCACCAGATCGGGATCACGCTCGGCTTCGTAACGGTCGAAGAGTTGTTCCACCGTCCGGTGGTCCTGCATCAGGATTTGGGCTGCATCGGGCATGGGGCGTCCTCCTGGGGAATGTGGCGGCGAGATACCCGCGCGTCGGCCGGTGAACGCCCCCCGCTCACCGGTCACTAACCTCCGACCGTGCTCGATGCCGGTTTCGACCCGACTGCCGCATTCCGCCTCGACGGCAAGGTGGCGCTCCTCACTGGAGCCAGCTCCGGACTCGGTTCGCGCTTCGCCGAGGTGCTCGCCGCCGCCGGCGCCATGGTCGTCGCCACCGCCCGGCGCGCCGACCGGCTCGATGCCTTGGCGGCGCGGCTCGCGGGCGTGGAGGGAGTGCCGTGCGACGTTGCCGATGCCGCCCAGCGCTCGACGCTGGTGCGTGGGATCGTCGAGCGTCACGGACGCATCGACGTCCTCGTCAACAACGCCGGCACGACGCGCGTCGTCCCCGCCCTCGAGGAGTCCGACGACGACTTCGAGGCGGTCCTGACGGTCAACCTCGTCGCCCCCTTCTCGCTTGCCCGCGACGCCGCCACCGTGATGGCCCACCAGTCGGAGGGGGGCTCGATCGTGAACGTCGCCTCCGTGCTGGGGATGGTCGGAGTGGGCCAGATCCCGCAGGCGGGATACGCCGCGTCCAAGGGTGGGCTCGTGAACCTCACCCGCGAGCTGGCGGCGCAGTGGGCACGAAAGGGTGTCCGGGTGAACGCTCTCGCCCCTGGCTGGTTCCCGAGCGAGATGACCGGGGACATGTTCGACGACGAGCGGTCGATGCGCTGGGTCGGGAGCCGTGACCCGATGGGCCGGGGTGGCGAGCCGCACGAACTCGACGGGGCGCTCCTCTTCCTCGCCTCCCCCGCCAGCTCCTACGTCACGGGACAGGTCCTCGCCGTCGACGGCGGATGGACGGCCGTCTGAGGCCTGGCGAACGGGTCCCGGCGCCGCCAGCCGCGTCACCCACGCCCAGGCACCCCAGGCAGGCACGGAGCGCCCGGGCGTCGAATGTTCTCCATCGTGGGAGGGCGTCCTGGGAGCAACCGCCGGGTTCGACGCGCGCATCAGACGCGCGGGCGCCACGACGCGTCCCCGGCGGCCGCCGCCACGGCGACGCCAGCGACGAGCGATCCGCTCGCCACCCTCCTGTTCGAAGCCGTCGGGCAGCCGGTGGCCCTGCTGCGCTGCGACGATCGCCTCGTCTTGGAGTCGGCGAACCAGGCGTACGCGGATCTCGTCGGGCTCCCGACGGAGGCGCTCCGCGACGCCCCTGTCACCGTCCTCCTCGACGACGAGACGGCGGCCATCGCTGAGGCCGAGGTGCGCAAGGTCGTCGAGTCGCGGCAGCGGCGGTCGTACGCCGCCGACGTGGAGCTGTCCACGGGAACGCGCCGCTTCGAGACCCTCCTCGTGCCCGTCGACGACCCCGAGCCCGCCACCCGCGTGCTCGCCATCGTCCGAGACCTCGCCCCGGCCACCACCACCGAGGCGGCACTCCGGACGAGCGAGCAGCGCTTCGCTTCCCTGGCCAGTTCGTCGGCCGTCGGCGTCTTCTACACCGACGCTGACGGCGGCCTCCTCTACGGCAACCAGCGCCTCGAGGAGATCCTCGGCATCGAGGAGGCCGCCATGCTCGGCCCCGGCTGGTGGCAGGTGGTGCACCCCGACGACGCGGGGAAGACCGCCGAGGCGCTCCGCCGGGTCATGATGGGCGAGACGGTTCCCCCGTTGCAGATCCGTGTGTCCCAACCGCAGGGCGGCACCCGTTGGATCGAGGTGCGCTGCGCTCCCGTGAAGGAGGAAGACGCCGTCGTCGGGTACGTCGGGACCGTCGAGGACCGCACGTCGACCGTGGAGTCGATCGACCTCGCCCGCCAACTCGGATCGATCGTCGAGGTGACGTCCGACTGGGTTGGGCTCGCCGACACCGACGGCTACCTCCGCTACCTCAACCGGGCGGCGCGCGAGTTCCACGGCTTCGCTCCCGGCGAAGCGCTCGGGACGCACCACGTCCTCGACCTCTACACGAGGTGGTCGCGCCGGAAGTTCGCGACGGAGGTGATCCCGACGCTGGAGGAGCACGGGCGCTGGCAGGGCGAGTTGGCGTTCCGGTCGGTGGCGACGGGGTCGGAGGTGCACGTGTCGCAGGTGATCCAGACGCACCGCGACCCGGACGGCACGGTGCGCTGGTTCTCGAGCATCGCCCGTGACATCACCGAGCGGAAGGAGTTCGAGGACCAACTCGCCCACCAGGCACTCCACGACCCCCTCACCGGCCTTCCGAATCGGGCGCTCTTCATGGACCGCCTCGGCCAGGCGCTCTCGCGCGCCGCCCGGGGCCGCAGCGACGTCGTGGTCCTGTTCCTCGACGTCGACCGGTTCAAGGTCGTCAACGACAGCCTCGGGCACGACGCCGGTGACGAGGTGCTGCGGGTCGTGGGGGCCCGGCTGCGCGCCGCCCTCCGCCCGAGCGACACCGTCGCCCGTCTCGGAGGCGACGAGTTCGTCCTCCTGTGCGAGGACGTCGAGGGGGACGCCGAGGGAATCGCCGCCCGGGTCGAGGACTGCCTCCGGGCCCCGATCGATCTTCCCGACGGGGAGGTGTTCGTGACCGTGAGCATCGGGGTCGCTCGCGGGCACGGCGTGGCGGCGGCCGACGCCGAAGCCCTCCTGCGCGACGCCGACGTGGCGATGTACCGGGCGAAGCAGCGGGGCCGGGCGCGCTACGAGGTGTTCGACGAACGGATGCGGGCCCAGACGGCGGCTCGCGTCCGGACCGAGACCGAACTCCGGCACGCCATCGACCGCGACGAACTCGTGGTCCACTACCAGCCCCTCGTCGACCTCGCCAGGGGCCAAATCGTGGGGGTGGAGGCACTCGTGCGGTGGGATCACCCCGAGCGCGGCCTCCTACCGCCGTCGACCTTCGTTCCGCTCGCCGAAGAGGCCGGTCTCATCGTGCCGCTCGGCGACGCCGTGCTGCGCCAGGCGTGCCGCCAGGTCTCGGCGTGGCGGGCCGAACGCCCGGACCGATCGCTCGCCCTGTGGGTGAACCTCTCGGCCCGCCAGCTCAACCACCTCGGGCTGCTCGAGACCATCGAGCGGGTCGTCGAGGAGTTCGACCTCGCCCCCGGCGGCTTCGGTCTCGAGATCACCGAGACCGTGCTCATGGAGGACGCCGACACCGTGGAGGCGACCCTGCGTACGATCGCCGACATGGGAATCGCACTCGCCATCGACGACTTCGGAACCGGGTACTCCTCGCTCAGCAACCTGAAACGCTTCCCCGTGAGCGCCCTCAAGGTCGACCGCTCGTTCGTGAGCGGGCTCGGGCGTGAGCCGGAGGATTCCGCCATCGTCACGGCCCAGGTCGGGATGGCGCAGGCGCTCGGGATCCAGGTGATCGCCGAGGGAGTCGAGAGCGAGCGGCAGCTCGTCGAACTCCGCACCCTCGGCTGCGACCACGCGCAGGGGTACCTGTTCTCTCCGCCCCTCTCGGGGCCCGCACTCTCCGACCTGCTCGACCTCGAACCGAGCTGGTAACCCCGTGAGGCGGCCGATCGTGATCGGCGCCTCGGTGGCGGCGGGGGTCCTCGCCGTCGCCGTGGCGATCGGAACCTGCTCCGACGGCGACGAGCGTCCCGACGACCCGCAAGCGTTCTGCGAGCGCATGGAGGCGTTTCGGGAGGCGGTCGACCGGCTGGGGCAGGGACCGGAGAGCACCGAACAGGTGGCGTCGGCGCGCGAGGCGGCGGCCGCGGTGGCGGAGCGAGCGCGTGGCCTGGCGGAATCGGCGCCCGAAGCCGTCGCCGGCGACGTCGAGGTGATGGCCGAGACGACCGTCGAAGTCGCCGAGCGCCTCCGGGCCTTCTACGCCGAGATCGAAGAGGACCCCTCCAAGGCGCAGGACGCCGCCTACCTGGCCTCGTTCGACTTCGCCGACGACGAGCGTGCTCGGCTCGAGACCGCCGCCCGGCGGGTCCGCCCCTACGTCAGCGAGCGGTGCGGGATCGAGCTCGAGGAGCCGGCCCCCGACCCGTCGGCGTCCACGACGCCCTCGGCGCCGCCGCCACCGGCCGACGAGTGACCCCGGCGGGTCAGGCCGCCGATCGCTCCAGGATGTGGACGGCGCAGGCGGAGCCGAGCCCGATGACGTGGGTGAGCCCGACCGTGGCGCCCTCGATCTGCCGGTCGCCGGCCTCGCCCCGGAGGTGCGTCGCCACCTCGTAGAGGTTGGCGATGCCGGTCGCCCCGAGCGGGTGGCCCTTCGAGATGAGCCCGCCCGACACGTTCACCGGCGTGCGCCCGTCGCGCCACGGGCCACGGGCGTCGATGAACGCCCCCGCCCCTCCGGGCTCGCACAGGGACAGGTTGTCGTAGTGGAGCAGCTCGGCCGTGGCGAAGCAGTCGTGCAGCTCGACGAGGTCGAGGTCGCCCGGGGCCACCCCGGCGAGCTCGTAGGCCTGGTCGGCCGCTCGCCGCGTCAGGGTGTTGACGTCGGGCTGGACCTGGTCGCTCTCCGTCCACTCGTCGGACGTCATGACCGACGCCGAGATCTTCACAGCCCGCCGCTGCTGCTCCTTCGAGAGGCTGCGGAGGCGCTCCTCCGAGACCAGCACGACGCTGGCCGCCCCGTCGCCCGTGGGGCAGCACATGAGGAGCGTGTTGGGGTACGAGATCATCTCGGCGTTCATCACCTCGTCGAGGCTGAACGCCTTCTGGTACTGGGCCAGCGGGTTGAGGGTCGAGTGCTGGTGGTTCTTCTCGGCCACCTTGGCGAACTGCTCGAAGCCCACGCCGTCGTGCTGGTTGGCGTACTCCATCCCGGCCTGGGCAAACACGCCGGGCATGAGGCCGGTGCCGAGGATCCCCTCGACGCCCATCACCGAGCCGTAGCGGCCGCGGGGCTCGAAGACGTGCTTGTCGCCACGGGCCTTGCCGGCCGCCCCCAGGAGGCCCTGCTTGCCCATCGACTCGACCCCGATGGCGATCCCCATGTCGGCCTCGCCCGCCTTGATCGACGTGATGACGCTGCGCACCGCCGTGGCGCCGGTCGCGCAGGCGTTGGCGACGTTGTAGACGGGGATGCCGGTCTGGCCGATCTGCTTCTGGATGCGCTGGCCCGGCCCGGTCGCCGCCTCCCCGAGGCAGCCCACCGCCATGACCTGCATGTCGAAGATGCTGGTGTCGGCGTCCGCGAGGGCGGCCAGGGCGGCCTCCGAACCGAGGTCGACAATGTCCTTGTCGGGGTAACGGCCGAAGCGCGTCATCGAGGCGCCGAGGATCCACACGTTGTCGCCGCTCATGCTGCGTCCTCCTCTGCCGGTCGGTAGCCGAAGGCGATCGCCTCGGTGCCGTCGTCGTCGTTACCTGCCGGGAAGGTGGCGAGCTCGACCCGCATCCCGAGCCGCACGTGGTCGGGGTCGGGCTCGACCTGCACGAGGTTCGCCTTCACCACTCCCCCACCGTCGAGGTCGACGACGCACGAGACGTACGGCGTGGGGATCCCCTTGGCCGCCCGGTGGACGATGGTGAAGGTGCGGAGGTTCCCGGTGTTGGCCAGCCGG
>DATLFW010000409.1:0-4870 GCA_035540775.1 Acidimicrobiia bacterium | reverse complement strand
GCTGGTGGAGTTCGAGCACGACCCGGACGAGGAGGTGCGGGCCGCAGCACGGCGGGCGATCGAAATGCTCGGCTGATGCAGCGCCCAAGGCGCGAACGGCGGTTCCATCGACGAGGCAAGCGTCCTCGACCCGGCCGGAGGCTCGGCCCCAGAAGGCAAGGCACCCGCCGGTCCGCCTCTCGGAGCATCTCGTGAAGGGTCTCGAGAGGGGGCGCGGGGACGGCGAATCGGTCTCGCAGGTGGCGCGCCGACCATCAAGGACGGGCTTGAGTGGACCTGAGGGGACTTGAACCCCTGACTTCTTGCATGCCATGCAAGCGCTCTACCAGGCTGAGCTACAGGCCCTCGTGAGAGCGACACGATACCAGCCGCCGACGCACCACCCGAAGCCGTCCGGGGACGCTCTCAGCCCATCGGTACACTCCACGCATGGCCGAGGGCTTCTACGACTTCCACGCCGTCGAAGAGAAGTGGCAGGCGTACTGGGACGAGAAGGGCACCTACCGCGTCGACGAGGACGACCCGCGGCCGGCGTTCTACGACTTGTGCATGTACCCCTACCCCTCGGGGCCGATCCACATGGGGCACGTGCGCAACTACACCCTCGGCGACGTCATCTGCCGCTACCGAACGATGAACGGCTTCAAGGTCCTCTCGCCGATGGGCTGGGACTCCTTCGGCCTTCCCGCCGAGAACGCCGCCATCAAGGAGGGCATCCACCCCGGCGTCATCACCCGGCAGCGCATCGAGGTGATGAAACAGCAGATCCGGCGCCTCGGTGCCGCCTACGACTGGCGGCGTGAGGTCTCGTGCTGCGAGCCCGAGTACTACCGCTGGACCCAGTACCTCTTCCTCCGCCTCTACGACGCCGGCCTCGCGTACAAGGCGATGGCGCCCGTCAACTGGTGCCCGTCCTGCCAGACGGTCCTCGCCAACGAGCAAGCCGAAGGCGGCGTGTGCGAGCGCTGCGGCTCGGCCGTCGAGAAGCGCGACCTCGAACAGTGGTTCTTCAAGATCACCGACTACGCCGACCAGTTGCTCGACGACGTCGAGGCGCTCGACTGGCCCGAGCGCGTCAAGGTCATGCAGCGCAACTGGATCGGGCGGAGCCACGGTGTCGAATTCGACATCCCGATTGCCGGGCGCGACGACCTCGGTCCCATCCGGGTCTTCACCACCCGCATCGACACGGTCTTCGGCATGACCTACGTGGTCCTCGCCCCCGAGCACCCGTTGGTGGCCGAGCTGGTCCGGGGGACGGGCCAGGAGCGCGAGGTGACCGAGTTCGTCGACCGGGTCCGCCTCGAGAGCGAGATCGACCGCCTCTCGACGGAGGGCGAACTCGACAAGCGCGGCGTCGACACCGGCGCCAAGGCGGTCAACCCCTTCAACGGTGCCGAGGTCCCGATCTACCTGGCCGACTACGTCCTGGCCGGGTACGGCACGGGGGCGATCATGGCTGTCCCCGGCGAAGACCAGCGCGACTACGACTTCGCCGTCTGTTACGAGCTGCCGGTGATCCGCACCACCCGCCGCCCCGACAGCTGGACCGAGCCGATCTACGCCGGCCCCGGCACGAAGGTGAACAGCGGGTTCCTCGACGGGATGGACGTCGACGAGGCGAAGGAGGCGGCCACCGCCTGGCTCGTGGAGCGGGGCGCCGGCGAGGCGAAGGTCAACTACCGCCTCCGCGACTGGCTGATCTCCCGCCAGCGTTACTGGGGCTGCCCGATCCCGATCGTCTACTGCGACCAGTGCGGCACCGTCCCCGTGCCGGCTGAGGACCTGCCCGTCCGCCTCCCGGACGACGTCGAGTTCCTGCCGACGGGCGAGTCGCCGCTCAGGTCGCACGAGGGCTTCCTCAACACCACCTGCCCGTCCTGCGACGGCCCCGCCACTCGCGAGACCGACACCATGGACACCTTCGTCGACTCGTCGTGGTACTTCCTCCGATACTGCGACGCCGGCAACGAGACGGCCCCCTTCGACCCGGAGAAGGTCGGGCACTGGATGCCGGTCGACCAGTACATCGGCGGCATCGAGCACGCCATCCTCCACCTCATGTACGCCCGGTTCTTCATGAAGGCGCTGGCCGACCTCGGACTGGCGCCGAACGACCTGCGCGAGCCCTTCGCCCGCCTGTTCACCCAGGGCATGATCCGCATGGGCGGCACCAAGATGTCGAAGAGCAAGGGCAACCTCGTGAGCCCGGCCGAGTTCTTCGACAGCCACGGGGCCGACGCGCTCCGTCTCTTCCACCTGTTCGTCGGCCCGCCCACCGAGGACGTCGACTGGAGCGACCAGGGCGTCGACGGGGCGTCCCGGTACCTCAACCGGCTGTGGCGGCTGGCGACGGGCGAGGTGGGCACCGTCGTCGACCGCGACGAGACTGATGCCGACCGCGAGATCACGAGGGGGCGGCACGCCCTCGTCGGCAAGTTCACCGACGACTACGAGCGGTGGACGTACAACACCGCCATTGCGGCGGCGATGGAGTTCACCAACGAGTTGTACCGCTACGCCCAGTCGGCCGACGGCGCTCGCCGCGAGACGCTCGACGACGCCGTCGACCACCTGCTTCTCGTGCTGGCGCCCATGGCGCCGCACATGACGGCCGAGCTGTGGGAGCGGCGCCGGGGCGGGCACATCCACGAGGAGCCATGGCCGGCGTTCGACGCCGACATGGCGGCGGCCGAGACCGTCACGATGGTCGTGCAGGTCAACGGCAAGGTGCGCGACCGCATCGACGTGGCGGCCGACGTCTCGGAGGACGAGATGCGGGCCGCGGCGCTGGCGTCGGACCGGGTGCAGGAGCAGCTCGGGGGACGGAAGCCCAAGAAGGTGATCGTGGTCCCGCCCAAGCTCGTCAACGTCGTGGGGTGACCACCTACCCGGTCCGGCGCGACGACCTCGAGCGCACCCGCGTCGTCGTCGTCCCCTTCCTCACGCCGGGCGTCTCGGGGATGACGCTCGGCCGTTACGTGCTGTTGCGCCGCGATCGGACCGCCGACGTGGGCCTCTTGGCGCACGAACTCGTCCACGTCCAGCAATGGCGGGAGATGGGGGCGCTGCGCTTCCTCGGCCGGTACCTCGGCGACTACCTCCGCGGCCGGCTCCGCGGCCTCGGCCACTGGGACGCCTACCGCGCCATCAGCCTCGAAGCCGACGCCCGCGCCGCCACCTCGGCGCTTCTGGGCGCGGATACATACACATAGGGGCAGCAGCGGTACCCAGAACGGGGGGCGGAGTCGGGCGTCGACGAGCCCGCTGGTCAGGCGTCGACCAGGTCGCCGCGGATGTCGTCCCCGAAGTCGTCATCGAGGTCGGCCGTGGAGTCCTTCATGCTCTTCAAGGCCAGGATCCCGAGGTCGTCGAAGTGCGCGCTGACCCGCTCGGTCAGGAGCCCCAGCTTGTTCAGGTTCGGCACGATCTTCGAGAAGAGCGTCTGTCGGAACGCCATCATCAGCGGGTTGGCGTTGGCGAACGCCCTGCCCTCCTCGACGTCGATGCCCATGCGCTCCCACACCTCGTCGAGGAGGAACCGGTCACGCATGAGCGTGGCCGCCTCCATCACGAACTCCTCGCGCTCGGCCAGCTCGGCGCTCGTCATGTCGTCGTAGATGCCCTCCAGGCTCAGCACCCCGAAAGCGACGTGCCGGGCCTCGTCGCGCATGACGTAGTCGGTGATCTGTTTGATGACCGGGTCGTGGAAGAGCACGTTGCCGAAGCCGAAGGCCGCCAGGGCCAGGCCCTCCACCATGATCTGCATGCCGAGGTAGGTGATGTCCCAGCGCTTCTCGCCCATGATGTCGACGAGGAGCGACTCCAGCGGCTTGCTGATCTCGTAGGAGTGCTGGAGCTTCTCGTTGAGGTATTTGGCGTACGCCTCGACGTGCCGGGCCTCGTCGGCCACCTGGTTGGCCGCGTAGAACTTCGAGTCGATGTCGGGCACCGTCTCGACGAGGCGGGCGGTCGCCACCAGCGCCCCCTGTTCGCCGTGCATGAACTGGCTCACCATCCACGACTGGAACTCCCACCGAAACTGGTTGATCCCCTCCTCGCCGAGATGGTGGATGGGGGAGTCGGGGATCTCGATCCCGAGCCCCGCCAGGCCGAACCCGTCCTCCATCGGGGCGCCGAAGTTCACCTCCGGGGTCCAGTCGATGTCGGTGGTGGCGTTCCACTGCGAGACCTTGCCCTTCTCGTACAGCTTCTTCAGGGCGGGTCGCTCCTGGACGTACGACCACGTCATGTCGGTCACGACGTCGGCGTCGATGTAGAGGTGGCTCACGGGCGTCCTCCGGGTCGTGGCGTGGCCGTCAGCGTAGGGCGACCGCCACGCCGGATACCCCCTTTCCAGCCGTCACACCGCGGCGATACCGTGCCTGCACTTCTCCGGCGCTTCCCCCGCCCGCTTCGCGTGCCCGGAGAAGCCCGTGTCCGACGAATCCGTTCCCTTCGACCGCCCGCCCGAGTGGTCACCCACACGCGGTGCGCTCGCCGACCTCGCCGCCCGGGTCCGCGACGACCCGCGGGCCGGCGTCGTCGCCCTCGTCGTGGTGGCGAGCGTGGCCGGGTTCCTCTGGTACCGGGCCGGCCTCGGGGCGGACGGGGGAGCGGGCGTCGCAACTCCCGTCTCCGCTCCGGCTGCGACGGCCACCACCACGACGACATCGGCACCGCAGGACGCCGTCGTCCACGTCGCCGGCGCGGTGGCACGGCCGGGGCTCTACGTCCTTCCCGCCGGTTCACGCGTGGGCGACGCCGTCGACGCCGCCGGTGGGCCAGCGGCCGACGCCGACCTCGCCCGCCTCAACCTCGCCGCCCTGATCGTCGACGGCCAGCAGGTCTACGTCCCCCGCCCCGGGGA
>DATLFW010000408.1:0-6232 GCA_035540775.1 Acidimicrobiia bacterium | reverse complement strand
CCTCCGAGCGGTCCACCAGGCGGCCGGGATGGTCTCGGTCCAGATGGGGTGTTCCGTTGCCGACGCCATGGCGCTCCTGCGAGCGCGCGCATTCACGACCGGACTGTCGACGCACGACGTGGCGCAGCGCGTGGTGCGACGTGAGCTGCGCTTCGATCCCGACCCCGATCCCGATCCCGACCGCGGCGCCGGGAAGGGAGGGCCGTCGTGAACGACCGTGACGAATGGCTGGCTCGCACGTTCGTCGATATCGCCGACACCCTCGTCTCCGAGTTCGATCTCTTCGAGTACCTGGCGAGGCTCACCGAATACTGCGCCGACTTTCTCGGCGACGCCGACGTGGGAGTCATGTTCGGCGACGACCACGAGCGCCTGCAGCTCATGGCGTCGTCGAGCGAGCGAATGCGCGCCGTCGAGCTCTTCGAACTGCAGAACAGCGAGGGCCCCTGTCTCGACTGCGTGGCCAACGGGCAGGCGGTGATCAACGTGGCGCTCGGCGAGGGCGTTCCACATTCGTGGCCGGCATTCGAAGCCGAAGCGCTGAACGCGGGATGCCAGGTCGTGCACGCGGTACCGCTTCGTCTCCGTTCCCAGGTATTGGGCGCCCTCAACGTGTTCGGCCGACACCGTGACCGCCTCGAGGCGGCCGATGCGCGAGTGCTCCAGGCCATGGCCGACGCCGCCACCATCGGCCTGTTGCAGGAGCGCGCGCGACGACGCGCCGAAGAAGTGGCCACGGACCTACGCTCCGCCCTCGACAGCCGGGTCGTCATCGAGCAGGCGAAAGGCGTGCTGGCCGAACGGCTGGCGCTCGGGATGGATGAGGCGTTCGAGCTGCTCCGCTCCTACGCCAGGCGGAACAGCATCCTGCTCGCGGACACGGCGGAGGCCGTCGTCACCGGCCATCTGACCGTCGAATCGCTCCGCGGCTCGCAGAGCTGACAGCGCCCTAGCGGGCGAATCAGTCGTCGTTGCGGATGGTGCCGACGGCCGTCCCGTCGTCGATGTTGGCGTTCCGGGCGCCGGTCAGCCGCACGTAGAACTTCTCGGTCTTCTCCCGCGTGCGGTCGCCGTTCACCTTCACGGTGACCGTCTTCTTGGTCTCACCGGGCTTGAACGTGATCGTCCCCGACGCCTTCCGGTAGTCCTTCGACTTGGCCGTGTGGTTCACCGTCTTCCAGGTGACCGTCACCTTCTTCGACGACTTCGCCGACAGCTTGACGACGAACTTCACGCTGCGGGTACCGGAGTGGCCCTCGTTCACGGTGGCATCGCTGATGCTCACCTTCGGCGGCTTCGGTGCGGCCGGGATCACCTGGCTGATCGACGACGACCAGTACGACGAGTCCGGCGCTTCGTCCCCCATGCAGGAGCATGCCGGTGAGTTGCCTTGCGGCGTCACGAAGGCGGCCCAGATCCGGATCGACGCCGGGTTGCCGATGCAGGAGTTCGCGAACGTGACTCGGTAGACGTGGGCACCGTTCCACACCGGTCTTCCCACACACACCAAGGCCGACGCGTCCTGGTTCAGCAGCAGGGCCTCGGGCTCGTTGTCGAAGGCACCGAACAGGGCGACGTAGTCCTCGGCGTCGTCGCCGTTCGTGTCGATGCCCCAGGCCGCGAGGGTGTTCCCGTCCTCCCACCCCCGATCGTTCGTCGGATTGGTGGCGCAGTCGATGCCGACAGCGAGCGTGAGCTCGTTCCCGTACCCCGCACCGAACCCGTTGATGTCGGCGCGACAGTCGTTCACCGGACCTGTGTCACCACGGCCGTCTGCAAACTGCGTCGCAACGCCGAGATTCGGGCGCGAGGACGGCACCGCTGTGGTCACTCGGACCATTCGAGCCGTCACTGGACTCGTCTGATGGTGGCTCGATCCCCCGTACGAGGCGGCGATGTAGTGACCGCCGACGGACAGGTTCGAGACGTGCAGGACGGCCTGTCCGTTCGTGACGGCAACCGTTCCGAGCACGGTGCCGGCATCGCGAAACGAGACCGTCCCCGTGACCGGAGCAGCCCCGGATGGCGCAGCCACCTTCGCGACAAGAGTGAGGGAACTCCCCTGCCGCACGATGTCGCTGGAGGCGAGCGTGATCGTCGTCGGCGCCTTCTGCACGAGGTGGGTCTTGGCTGCGGAGTCCGCCGTCAGGTAGGACGCGTCACCGGCGTAGCGGGCGACGACGGAGCGGCTCCCGGCCGCCAGCCCTGAGACCCGGACGGACGCCGTCCCGTTCGAAAGGGCGGCCGTCGCGACCGCCGCACCGTCGACCAGGAACGTCACGTTCCCCGTCGCCACCGGCCCACCGTTGGCCGCGGTCACGGCCGCCGAGAACGTGGGCTGGGTGCCGGCGTACGACGACGACGGGACAGTCACGGTGACGGCGCCGGGAACGGTCTTCCTGACCTCGTGCGTGAGGGCGGGCGACTCCGCCGGTTGGTACCCGGCGTCGCCCTGGTAGGCCGCCACGATCGAGTGCGTTCCCTCCGCCAGCGCGGAGGTCGTCAGGGCAGCCACCCCGTCGGCGGTCACGGCCGTCCCGAGCGGGCTGCCGCCCGCCGTGAAGGCGACGGTGCCCGTGGCGACCGGAGCACCGGACGGCACGATCACCGTCGCCGTGAACGTCACCTCCCCGGCCGGAACGGAGGGATTGCGGGAGGCGGTGACCGTCACGCCGTCCACCGACCGGCGCTGCACCTCGTGCGTCAGGGAACCCGATTCCGACGAGAGGTACGAGGCGTCCCCGCCGTACGCAGCAGTGATCTGGTGCGTCCCCTCCGTCAACGTGGCCGTCACGACCTCGGCGACGCCGTCGAGGAGGTCCGCGCTCCCCAGCTCGCCGTCGAGGGAGGACCGGAAGGTGACCGGGCCGGTCGGAACGGGGCCTCCGTCGACGCCCGGCACCGTCGCCATGAGCGTCACCTCCCGGCCGAGGAGGGACGGAGTCGGCGTCGACGACACCGTGACGGAGCCGGGCGCGACCGGGTCGACGGTGAAGAGCACCTGGGGAGACGGATCTTGTTGATAGGCCGGATCGGCGCCGTCGTAGAGGGCGAGGGCGTGCCGGGTGCCGCCCGGACGGGTCGTGGCGAGCGTCGCTCGGCCGGTGCCGTCGAGGGGGACGACGCCGAGGACCGTCCCTCCGTCTCGGAACTCGACGGCGCCCGCCGGAACCCTGCCGGCGACCCCGGTCACCTCCGCCGTGAACGTGATCGCCTCCCCGACCGAGGCCGGGTTCGGCTCGACGGTCAGCTCCGTCACCGGGTTCGCCTCGCGCACCTCGAAGGTGTGCTCGGCGCTGCTCACGTCGTAGACCGCGTCCCCCTCGTAGCTGGCGGTGATCGTCCAAGACGTGGGCGTCTCGACGACGACCTCGAACGTCGCCATCCCGTTCGCGTCGAGATCGTCGGCCAGGTGCATGCCCTGGTCGTCGCTGAGGGCGACGGTCCCCGTCGGGACGACCAGCGGCGCCGCCGGGCTGGTGGCGTCGGAGGTGACGAGGACATTGATCGTGCGGGTGTCGCCGAAGGTCGTCGTCGGATCGGGCTCGAGGATCGAGATGGAGGTCTCGGTCGCCACCGGCCCGGCCGCTGCGGCCACTGCGGGCGTCAGGCCCACGACGAGGGCAACGGATGCCACCGTGCCCGCCAGACGTCGCACCCTTGTCGTCACCCTGCCCGCCCCTCGACACGTCGCGGCTGCCCGTCATACGCGATCCGGCTCTCCTGCAGGTACACGCAGAAGAGGCGAAAAAGTGTCGCTTTCCTGAGAAAATTCTTCGCCGAACGCCGAGAACCCTCCCGCCCCCCGCCGTCTTGGGGGACGTCTGTCCGCAGAACGGGCACAACTCCCCCAAGACGGGAGGCGTCACCAGCCGGTCGGGAGGGGTCGGTAGGCTGACGCCCTCATGCCCGTCGTGCTCGTCGTCGTCCTCGTCGCCACCGCGCTCGTGCTGGCCGTGATCGCACTCGGCCCGTCGCGGCGCATCCGGCGAGAAGGCCACCTCACCAATTCCGACTACTACGCCCTCATGGCGGGCGAGGTAGCGGCGGAACCGGACGGCGAGGCGACTGTCGACACCACCGGTGACGAGGACGTCAGCGGCCCAGCCCTCGGCGACGAGCCGATCCCCTAGCCCTGGGCGGCGCCGCTCACTCCTCGCCCGAGAGGGCCTTGGTCACCTTCGGCACCGTGTCCTTCGGGCTGATCTTCGGGAAGGCGGCCAGGACCTTGCCCTTCTCGTCGACCACGAAGGCCGACCGCACGATCCCCATGAACTTCCGCCCGTACATCGAGCGCTCGCCCCACGCCCCATACGCGTCGGCGACGGCGTGGTCGGGGTCGGAGAGCAGCGGGAAGCCGAGGTCGTACTTCTCGTCGAACTTCTTCTGCTTCTCGGGCGAATCCGGGCTGATGCCCACCACGGCGGCGTCGAGGCCCTTCAGGTCCTCCATGGCATCGCGCAGCGAGCACGCCTGGGTCGTGCATCCCGGGGTGTCGGCCTTCGGGTAGAAGTAGACGACCACCCGCCGGCCCTTGAAGTCGGAGAGCTTCACGGCCTCGCCGTGCTGGTCGCTGAGGGTGAAGCTCGGTGCCTTGTCGCCTGTCGAAACCATGGCGGCACCCTAGATCGGGCGCCGGCCTCCTCAATGCACCCGGAAGCCGTCCGCCTGGTCGGGCTCGCGGGCAACCCGCACGCCGTAGCGGTAGGTGAGGTGGCCGCCGAGCCACCCCGACACGGCGAGGAGCAGGAGGGCAAGGCCTGACAGGGCGATCTGGCCGAGGCCGACCTCGCTGACGTCCTGGTAGTCGGAGTTCCGCCAGAAGAAGTTGCCCACATAGAGGCCGATGACCAACAGGTTCAGGCCCATGTGCGTGAGGGCGACGCCGAAGGCGCGGGTCTGGCGGGGAATCGTGAGCATGTCCATCAGCCCGAAGATCCCAGCCAGGAGGCCGCCGACGACGCCGATGGCGATGAGCCAATAGGAGCCCTCCACGAGGGCCGGTGAACCGTCGGCCGAGAGACGACTGGCGACGTCGAACACCAAACTCGCCACCCACGCCCCGATCGGGATGGTGACGAGCATCGGGTGGAACGGATGGCCGTAGGGCCCCGCCGCCTTCGACTTGGGTTCCTTCGCCGCGTCGGCCAGTCGTTGCGTGTCGTCGTCGACGCGCCGCTCGGTCTCGATCGCCATGGGATACCTCCCGGATCGCTTGTCAACCCTGTACCCAAGGGCGCCGCCTACCATCCCGCCCGATGCCCCTCCGCCACCAGGCCCGCTTGGACGCCCCCGTCGACGCCGTCCGGGCGGCGGTCGTCGACGTCCTCGGTGCGTCGGCGACGGCGGCGGGCAACCGGGTCGAAGGCACCGTCGAGTCGGCGGCCCGGGGGCCGATGACGGTCGTCGTCACCCTCGAAACCGACGGCGCCGGCACCCGGCTGACGGTCACGGGCGAAGACCCTCCCCATGTCCCGTGGTTCCAGTGGTTCTCCGGCCCGGCCCTGCGCCACGCCACCAAGCGCGTCCTGCGATGGGTCGTGGATGCGATCGAGGCGCACCGCACCGGCGCTCCCCCGCCCGAGCAGCCGCGGCCGAACCGTCTCGCCCCGCCCGTACCGTTCGACGAGCGCCAGACCCGGTCGGTGGCGACCGCATGCGCCATCGCCCTCGTCACCGGGACGGGGGCCTCGCTGTTCGGCACCAACATCGACTTCATCGGCGACTCGTTCGACGCCTCGGATCAGGCCCTCGGCATCGCGGGCGCCGTCACCCGCGTCGGGGTCGTGATCGGTCTCGTCCTCACGGCCATGGCCGACCGGCGAGGTCGACGGCTCCTGCTCATCGTGAGCGTGGCGGGCGTGAGCCTGTCGAGCCTCGTGTCGGCGGTGGCGCCGAACCTCGAACTGTTCACGGCCGCCCAGACCGTCAACCGCGGCCTGTTCAACACGGCGTTCATCGTCGCCGCCATCGTGGTGGTGGAAGAGGCGCCCGAGGGCGCCCGCGCCTATGCCGTCGCCATGCTCGCCCTCGCCCGGGGCGCCGGGGCCGGCATCTCGACCCTCATCCACCCCCTGGCCGACCTCGGCCCGGAAGCGTGGCGGGCGGCCTTCGCCCTCCACGCCGCCAGCATCCTGTTGATCCCCGCCTTCGCCCGCACGCTGCCCGAGACGGTGCGCTACACCGCGCTGGCCGCCCGGGTCGTGCCCACGAAGCTGGGACGAGTGCGGGA
>DATLFW010000407.1:0-3271 GCA_035540775.1 Acidimicrobiia bacterium | reverse complement strand
AGGCAGCGGCGACCGTGGCGCGCTGGAGGTCGAGGCGAGCACCGGCGTCGGCGGCGGCGTCCTTCAGCGCCCCGGGCGTCTGTGGCACGACGTCGTCGGGGGCGGACGGGTCGGCCTGGTCGACGTCGTGCAACTCGACGGTGGGGGCATCGTCGCCCGACGCCGACGAGAAGGCGATCTTGTAGGCACCGAACCCGACCAGGGCGGCCAGCACCACGACGGCGACGTTCTTCAGGGTCCAGGTGGGCGAGTCGCCGCCGAGCGAGACATCCAGGCGCGGTCGGTGCGACGGGAGGAAGTCGTCGTTCAGCGCGAGCGCCTGCTCGGCGAGTGCCGGGATCGAGGTCTCGGGGGCCTCGGGCTCCGGTTCGTCGGACTCGGGAGCAGGATCGAGGTCGACCGGATCGGGGAGCGCCGACGCCTCGACGGGAGCCTTGGCGGCCGCGGGTTGCGCCGATTCGGCGGCTGGCTGGGCCGACGCTTCGCCTGCCGCGGCTGGGGCGGTGAGCGGTGCCGGCCGGCTGGACGCCTCGGCGAGCACCGAGGGCGCCATGAACGACGACAATTCCGCCCGGGCCGACGCCACGTCCCACGCGACCGGGGAGGCATCGAGAGCCCCGCCCGCCACGCCGAACGCAGCGTCGGCGAAGGCGTGGAGATTCGGGAACTCACCGTCGTCGAGGGCGGCCGGTTGCGGCGGCACCTCGGTGGGTGTGGGCGTCTCGACGGGAACGGGAACGTCCCCCACGGCCGCATCGTGCGCACGCTCGGAGGGCGCGTCGACCGGCTGGTCGTCGTCGTACAGCGACCCGAAGAGACTCATCTCGGGAAATGTCGGCCCGAGAGGGACGGTCCTTGAGGCGACGAGCACGCACGGCCCAGGAACACGGACAGGCGGTGGCGAAGGTTGCAGGGATGTCGCTGACCCGCCGCGCCCTCGCGGCCCTCGTGGCCCTCCTCGTCGCCTGGCCGGCGAGCGGGGCGTTCGCGGTGGAGTCCGACGACCCGCTCGGCGACCGGCAGTGGGGGCTCGATCGCATCAGGGCGTCGGAAGCGTGGCGGGTGTCGACAGGGCGGGGTGCGACGATCGCCGTCGTCGACACGGGCCTCGATCTCGACCATCCCGACCTCCAGGGCCGGATCGAGCGGCACGTGAGCTGCATCGGCGCCGACGACGACCCCGGTGCGTGCACCGGAGCGGGCGAGGACGACCACGGGCACGGCACGCACGTCGCGGGGATCGCCGCTGCCACGACCGGCAACGGGCGGGGAGTGGCCAGCGTGGCCCCCGAGGCCCGCCTGTGGGCGGTCCGGGTCCTGAAGCAGGACCCACCCGACGAGGAGAATCCCGACGAGCCGCCGGGTGCATCCGGCGACGTGGCCGACATCCGTGCCGGGATCCGCTGGGCCGCCGACCGCGGGGCCGACGTCATCAACCTCTCGCTCGGCGAGCCCAACATCGCCATCCGCAATCTGTTCGGCTCGGGGCTCGAGGACGCCATCGAATACGCCTGGAGCAAGGGGGCCATTCCGGTGATCGCGGCCGGCAATCGCGACTTCCTCTTCGCATCGGGATATGCCGGGTTGCCTGCTCTCGTGGTCACGGCGACGAACCCCGACGACGAGAAGGCCGGGTACGCCACGGCGGTCGGGTCGGGGTCGTGGGGACTGGCGGCGCCGGGTGGCGAGGGCGACCAGGAGGACTGCGAAGACGACGAGGTCCACTGCGCCCCGCTCATCGTCTCGACGTGGATCGGCGGGGTCTACGCCTACGCGCAGGGCACGTCGATGGCTGCCCCTCACGTGTCGGGAGCGGCAGCGAGCCTCCGTGCCCTCGGCCTGTCGCCGCAGGAGACCGTCGACCGCCTCCTGTCGACTGCCAAGGACATCGGGACTCCGGGCGACGACTCGCAGACCGGGCACGGTCTCCTCGACGTCGCGGCAGCCGTGAACGGTCTCGCACCTGCGGGCCCCAACCCGTTCCGGCTTCCGGGGCCGACGGCGGCGTCGCCGCAGACCCCGACGGTCCTGGGGGCCGAGCCGCAGCAGAACGCACCAGTTCGGGTCGAGGGCGCACGTCCGTCCGGCGACGGTCCGGCCACGACACCAACGACGGCCCCGGAGACGACGACGTCGACCGTGGTGGCGGAGACGCCGACGACGATCGGCGACGCCGTCGAGGCGGCCGTCTCGCCCCCCGGTGACGCCAGCGGCTCGTCGGTTGCGGCATGGGGCGTGGTGGCCGCGGTCCTCCTCGGCGCCGTCACCTTCCTCACCTACCGAACGCGGCGCGTCCTCACCAGCTGAGACCCTCGGCGGGGCGAGCGGCGATCGCCCGTAGCATGACGGGCAGATGCCCGACGTGCGCCCCGCTCATCGCCCGGCCCGCGATGCTTCGCCCGCCGACGAAGCCGGATCGTCCCGCGTGGTCGCTCGCCATCCCTCGCCACCGGCGTCGCCGTTCGCCCGGCTCGCCCTCACCCATGCCATCCACGTGGCGTCCGAGGCGTTCGTCACCGTCGCCCTTGCCGGCACGTTGTTCTTCACCGTCAGCCCAGGCGACGCCCGGCCGCGTGTCGCCCTCTTCCTCGTCCTCACCATGGCGCCCTTCGCCCTGCTGGCACCCGTGCTGGGGCCGCTCATCGACCGGCCGTCGCGGCGGGGTCGCCGGCTGTTCGTGGTCGCCACTGCCCTGGTGCGGGCCGTGGTCGTTTTCCTCATGGCCCGCCACCGCGACAGCCTCCTTCTCTTCCCCGAGGCGTTCGGCGTCTTGGTGCTGTCGAAGGGCTACGCGGTGGCGAAGAGCGCCCTCGTGCCCGCCGTGGTGGAGGAGGACCGCTCGCTGGTGGAGGCGAACTCGCGTCTCGCGCTCATCGGTGTCGTGGCGGGGTTCGTCGGAGGGGTCCCGGCGGCCGGGATCCTCAAGCTACTCGGGAGCCAGTGGGTGCTGCTGGTGGCGTCGGTCGGATACGTCGCCATGGCGATCACCGCCCTGCGCCTGCCGCGTGCTGCGCCCCGTCCACCGGCCCACGCCGAACTCGAGCGGGCCGAACTTCGGAGGCCGACGGTGCTGCTGTCGGCGACGGCGATGGCGGTCCTGCGCAGCGGCGTGGGCTTCCTCACCTTCTTCCTCGCCTTCGCCCTGAAGGACGCCGGCGAGCCGGCCTGGTTCTACGGCGCCGTGCTGGCGGCGAGTGCCGCCGGCGGGTTCGCGGGGGCGGTGGGGGCGCCCGTCCTTCGGCGGCGGATCCGGGAGGAGGCAATCCTCTTC
>DATLFW010000406.1:0-3301 GCA_035540775.1 Acidimicrobiia bacterium | reverse complement strand
TACTCGTCGACGGAGCCCCCGAGGCGCTCGGCGTCGATCCCCACCGATCCGCCGGGAGCCTCGACCCGCAGATGGAGGGAGGCCAACTCCTCGTCCGCCGTCTTCGCGAACGACAACTCGCGGCAGGTGGCGTCGTCGGGGACGGCGGCGTCGAGGGCGTCGGCCGTCCAGCCCGGCAGTTCGTCCCATTCCGGCTCGCCCTCGGCGGCCGGGCCCGTCCGGCAGGACGCGACGCCTGCCAAGCCGTCGGCCTCGTCGTCGTCTTCCAACACGCCGAGCGAGGCGACGCCGGTGATGAACACCGCCATGGCGATCATCACCAGGCCCAGGAACCGCCGCCTCCGCATCGCCGCATTCTGGCAGCCCGAGCGCCCGCGTCCGCTCTCCCCCGAACTTGGCCCCCGGAGCAGCGCATATCCCTGCAAAAAGGGCCAAGAACGCGTCGAGGGCGCCCCCGGAGGGGCGCCCTCGACGAAATGACGGTCGGAGAAGCGGGAACTCAGAAGTCCATGTCGCCGCCGGGCATGCCGCCAGGCATCCCGCCGCCGCTGTTCTCCTCGGGCTTCTCGGCCACGATGGCCTCGGTGGTGAGGAACATCGCCGCGATCGACGCCGCGTTCTGGAGCGCCGAACGGGTCACCTTGGCGGCGTCGATGACGCCCGCCTTGGTGAGGTCCTCGTACTCGCCCGTGGCGGCGTTCAGGCCCTTCGGGCCGTCGAGCTCACGGACCCGCTCGACCACCACGCCGCCTTCCATGCCGGCGTTGACGGCGATCTGCTTGAGCGGCTCCTCCACGGCCCGGGCCACGATGCGGGCACCGGTGGCCTCGTCACCCTGCAGGTTCTCGGCCGCCTTGAGGACGGCCTCCTGAGCCCGAAGGAGCGTGACGCCACCGCCGGGCACGACGCCCTCCTCGAGGGCCGCCTTCGTCGTCTGGACGGCGTCCTCGATGCGGTGCTTCTTCTCCTTCAGCTCGACCTCGGTGGCTGCGCCGACCTTGATGACCGCCACACCGCCGGACAGCTTGGCCAACCGCTCCTGCAGCTTCTCGCGGTCGTAGTCGGAGTCGGTCTCCTCGATCTCCCGCTTGATCTGGGTGATGCGGCCCTGGACGTCCTCAGTCGAGCCGCCACCCTCGACGATGGTGGTCTCGTCCTTGGTCACGACGACCTTGCGGGCGGTGCCGAGCAGGTCGAGGGTGACGTTCTCCAGGGTGAGACCGACGTCCTCGCTGATGACCTGCCCACCCGTGAGGATCGCCATGTCCTGGAGCATCGCCTTGCGGCGCTCGCCGAAGCCGGGGGCCTTGACGGCCACCGAGCGGAACGTGCCGCGGATCTTGTTGACCACGAGGGTGGCGAGGGCCTCGCCCTCGACGTCCTCGGCGACGATCGCCAGGGGCTTCCCGGCCTGCATGACGCGCTCGAGCACGGGGAGGAGGTCCTTGACGGCCGAGATCTTGCTCGACACGAGGAGGACGTAGGGGTCCTCGAGGACGGTCTCCATGCGGTCAGGGTCGGTCACGAAGTAGGGCGAGATGTAGCCCTTGTCGAAGCGCATGCCCTCGACCAGGTCGAGCTCCATGCCGAAGGTCTGGCTCTCCTCGACGGTGACCACACCGTCGGAGCCGACCTTGTCGATAGCGTCGGCGATGAAGGCACCGATCTCCTTGTCGGCGGCCGAAATGGCGGCGACGTTGGCGATCTCCTCCTTCGAGGTCTCGACGCTGTGGGCCTGGTTGCGGATCGCCTCGACGGCGGCCTCGGCCGCGGCCTCGATGCCCTTCTTCAGCGACATCGGGTTGGCCCCGGCGGCGACGTTGCGCAGGCCCTCACGGACCATCGCCCACGCCAGCACCGTGGCCGTCGTCGTGCCGTCACCGGCGACGTCGTCGGTCTGCTTGGCGACCTCCTTCACCAACTCGGCACCGATCTTCTCGATCGGGTCCTCGAGGTCGATCTCCTTGGCGATCGACACCCCGTCGTTGGTGATGGTGGGTGCGCCCCACTTCTTCTCGAGCACGACGTTGCGGCCCTTGGGACCGAGCGTGACTCGAACGGCGTCGGCGAGCTTGTTCATGCCCGCTTCGAGGCCTCGACGGGCCTGCTCGTTGAACGTGATGATCTTGGCCATCCCGTGAACCCCCTCGGTTCAGTGTCGGGTTGATTCCTGGGTTACGAGCAGCATTCTTAGCACTCTCGCACCGAGAGTGCTAACCGACTCCCACGGCAAATCGCTCGCCGGCGAGCTGCGCCGGCGGCGACGCAGGTCAGTCCTCGACGACGTGGGCAGCGAAGCCGTCCCGCGCCGCCCGCCAGGCGGCGTCGTCGAATCGGTCGCCGAGACAGGCGGCCGCCGCCGTCCCCATTGCCAGCGCGTGGTGGGTGTTGTCGGGCACGAACAGCCCTTGGCGGCCGAAGGAGACGAGCGCCGGCTGGGCGTCCTCCCAGGCCTGCACGGCCGCCACGTCGGCCTCGAAGCCCGGGCGGTAGACGGGATAGACGCGGGGCAGGCGGCGAATCTCGACGGCGACCGGCCCCACGGGCGGGAGGCCCGCCCGGGCGAGCCCGTCGGCGACGAGGGCGGCCAGGTCGTCGGGCGAGGCGTTCCAGTGGTCGTCTCCCTCCCAGCACGGCACCTCGGCGCACAAGACGGTGGTCGACGGCGGGGCGTCGGGATCGTGGCGGTAGTTGCGTGGCTCCGACAGCCGCGCCATCGGCACGTCGAGTCCCGGGAAGTAGTGGGCGTCGAACTCGGTGTAGTGGGATCGATCCAGCACCAGATAGACGAGGAGGAGGGCGCGATGGCGCAGGACGGCGGCGGCGGCCGCCACGTCGGCAGGCGGTGCCGGGTCGGCCATGCCGACGAGGGCGGGCAGCGGCACGGTCGACCACGCCATGGCGGCCTCGATCACCGAGCCGTCGGCGAGAGTGAGGGCCACCCCGTTTCCGTCGTCGTGAATCCGTACGCCCTCCACCGCCGTCGACAAGCGGACATCGGCGCCCTCCTCCACGGCGGCGTCGGCCAGCGCTTCCGAGACTTGCCCGAACCCTCGGCGGGGGTAGAGGAACGAGCGCCCCTCCGGGGTACGGCCCCGCAGCAGGCGGCGGGCGACGTCGGCAGGCGACGATGCGCTCACGCGACGGCGAGCGAGCTCGCCCGACAGGTCGTCGGGATCGGCGTCCCAGAGTTTGCGGATGTAGGGGTCGTAGAACTCCCGCGCCACGGTCGGCCCGAGCCGCGCCCGTACCACCTCGGCGAAGGTGTCGCGGCGGGGGCGGCGCAGGGGCGACGTCAGGG
>DATLFW010000405.1:0-8721 GCA_035540775.1 Acidimicrobiia bacterium | reverse complement strand
GGCCATGACGAGCCCGTCGACCGATGTCGCGCCCAGGAGGGGGGCGTTGTCGGGCGTCGCCGGGCGCAGCCCCGCTGCCACTTCGGCGAGTTCGAGGTCGGCGAGCCCGGGCACGACCGTCAGCGCATCACGCAGGAGCTCGTACACGCCTTCCGCAGTGACGCCCGTGTCGAACCCCTGCTCCTCCACGGTCGCCCCCACCACCACTTCGCCGTCGCTGCGAGGGACGGCATACACCGACCGCCCTTCGACGAGGGCGCGCACCGTGCGACGGATCGGCAACCGATCGAGTGCGCCGTGGAGACGCAGGATCTGGCCCTTGACGGGCCGCACCAGCGACCGGACCTCGTCGGGCACGCCGTCGAGATGGCGCGTCCAGGCGCCCGTGGCGACGACCACCGTCGCCGCCGGGACGAATTCGCCGTCGTCGAGGCGTACGCCTCGAACCCGCCCGTCTTCGCAGTCGACGGCCGCGACCCGCCGCTCGAGGACCGCCACCCCGGCCCGGACGGCGGCCGTGGCGAGGGCGGCCACGACGGCACGGGGCTCGACCTGATGGTCGCTCGGCACCAGCATCCCGCCGGCGATCCCCGGCGCCAGGCCTGGTTCGACGTCTCGGCACTCGCGGCTCCGGAGCCGTTCGACGTCGAGACCGAGGTCGGCCTGGAAGCGGGCGAGATCGGCGAGGGCCCGGCGGTCGTCGGCGGAGAAGGCGACGGCGAGCGTGCCGTCCGTGACGTAGGGAAGCTCGACACCGGCGGCGTCGCCGAGTTCGGCCGCGAACTGGGGCCACCGGCGGGCGGATTCGAGGTTGAGCGCGAGGACGCCCTCCTCGCCGTACGCCACCTCGGTGACGGGGGCGATCATCCCTGCTGCGACGTGCGATGCACCGGTGCCTGCAGCGGGCTCGACGAGGGTGACCGCCAATCCGCGCTGCGCACACCGCCAGGCGACGCCGAGTCCGGCGACGCCTCCGCCCACGACGACGGCGTCGGCGGCGGATCGAGGGCGTCGCGTGGTGTCAGCGTCCACGCGGCGAACGTACCAGCCGGGGGTCGTCGAGCAGGTCGTGCTCGGCCGCCGACCGCGTCAAACGGGGAGCGCCACGGCCCGGATGGCAGGAAGGCCGGAGGCGACGCGGGTCCAGTGGAGTCCGGCGTCGAACGAGCGGTAGACGGTGCCGTCCGGGGTGCCGAACGCCACGACGTGCACGTCGTCGGCCGCCAGGCAGTAGGTGTCGATGTTGTGCTCGAACCACTCGGGCAGCCCCTCCCGGCACCGCTCGAAGGTGCTCGCCCCTGCGGGTCGCCGGTACAGCGCGGCTTCGTTGGTGAACGGCCCGGTCGACGCCGTGACGAGCACCGTGTCGCCGGCGAAGGCGACCGCCCGGCAGTACGACGCGTGCAGCCCCTCGGTGCTCCAGTTCCATCGGCGCCCGCCGTCGTCGCTGGTGCCGCAGCCCACGGCGGCGGCGACGGCGACGCGCGTCCCCGCCGTCACGACCTGGTGGGCGTCGTCGGCGACGGCGACCACCTCCTGCCACGAGGCATTGCGTTCGTGGATGCGCCGCCACACGCCGCCGACGTGGACGTTGACGAACGTCCCCGCCGGCCCGGCGGCGAGCGAGCGGGTGTCGGGGGGGCCGCCCCATGGCGTCGTCCACTCGTCGCGCGTGGGGATGGCGTCGAAAGAGGGAACGGGCTCGAAGGTCCGATCGACGGGGTCGAAGCGCAGGAGGCGAGCCTCCGAGGTACCGACGAGGAGTCCCTCGGGACCACCCGCCGTCGACGAGAGCAGGCAGTGGGCGACGAGTCCGTCGGGGACCTCGGCGAGCTCCCGCCACCCCTTGCCGGGAATGCCTGCCACGACCGTGTCACCGTCGGCGACGGCGAACATGTCGGGGCCGTACGACGCCACGACGGAGACTTCGCGGCCGGCGAGGACTTGGCGCGGCGTGGGGCCGTCGAGTTCGAAGAGGCCGTCGTCCGTTCCCACCACGATCACAGTCACCGAGGCTAGGCGTCGCGGTGACTTGGGTCACAGGTGTGTCCCCGGTGCCGGTGGCGGGAACAACCTGCGATAGCAGTCCGTTCCTCAGACGTGAACCCCGTTGGCCGGCCGCCGAGGCCGGTTCGCGCCCGGCGATGTGCCGGGAAGCGAGACGTCGAGACGGGACACAAGGGTCAGGTGGGTCATTTGGACCGGAACAAGGACACCTTCGAGGACATGCTCGACGAGCCGGTCGACGAGGTGGACGCGGTCGACGAGAGCGACCTCGACACCGACGACGACGTCGACGACGGCGTCGACGTTCCGGCGCGCGCCGACGTGGCATCGCCGGAAGGCTTCGGCGAGGCCGAGATCGACGAGGACGCCGACGAGGCGAGCGAACTCGAGCCGCAGGTGCGAGGTCGCAAGGCCGGCCAGACCGAGTTCACCGAGGACAGCGTCCGGACCCTGCTGAACGAGATCGGGCGCTACGACCTCCTCACCGCCGACCAGGAGGTGGAGCTGGCGAAGCGGATCGAGAAGGGTGACCTGCGCGCAAAGGAGCAGATGGTCAACGCCAACCTGCGACTGGTCGTCTACGTCGCCAAGCGGTACCAGGGGCGGGGTCTGCCTCTTCTCGACCTCTTCCAGGAGGGCGTCTTCGGCCTCGTGCGCGCCACCGAGAAGTTCGACTGGCGACGCGGGTTCAAGTTCTCGACGTACGCCACCTGGTGGATCCGCCAGGCGATCCAGCGCGCCCTCCACAAGTACTCCCGCACCATCAAGCTGCCGGTGCAGCTCGCCGACCTCGAGCCGCGGGTGGCCCGGGTCGAGCGTGAACTCTTCGAGGAGCTCGGCCGGGAGCCGACCGACGAGGAAGTTGCCGAGGCATCCGGAGCCACGGTGGCGGAGCTCGAGCGGTTGCGAGAGGCGGCCCGGGCCGTCGCCAGCCTCGATCGGCCGATCGGCGAAGAGGAAGACACGACGTTCGGCGACCTGGTGGCAGCGGAAGCGGGCGGCGAGTTCGAGGACGAGGTGGAGACGAATCTCAACGAGGCGCAGCTCCGCCGCATCGTCGCTCGCCTCCCTGCCGAGGAGCGCGACGTGCTGACCCTGCGCTTCGGCCTCTCCGGCGAGGACCCGCTCGGGATCACGACGGTGTCACGGCGCCTCCACATGAGCCCGAAGCGCGCTCGCCAGCTCGAAGCCGACGCGCTCGAGAAGCTGCGCCAGCTCCGCGAGATCGAGGAGTTGCGGGCGGTCAGCTGAGCCCGGCGACAGGTCTGCCCGGTTTCGACCCGTGCGGACCGTCCTCGGCGCCGGGTTCGGGACTTGTGGCCCTGCGATTTCCGTCATTCTGCGGATTCAGCGGTTGTCTCAACCGTGCGATGGTCGCGGTGTCATCCGTCACTGACGGGATGTCAACGCAACGTGGGCCCTCGCCGGGTCGCCAGGAGGCAACCGTGAACCTCATGCTCGAGGAAATGAGCCGCTACCCCCTCCTCACCGCCGAGGAAGAGGTGGAGCTGGCACAGCGGGTGGAGGCGGGCGACGAAGCGGCCCGCGAGAAGATGATCACCTCCAACCTGCGCCTCGTCGTGTGGATCGCCAAGCGGTACCAGCAGCCGGGCTTGGCGTTGCCGGACCTCGTCCAGGAAGGGGTCTTCGGGCTCATGCGGGCCGTCGACCGCTTCGACTGGCGGAAGGGTCACAAGTTCTCGACCTACGCCACCTGGTGGATCCGTCAGCGCGTCCAGCGGGCCGTCAACGACCACTCGCGCACCATCCGCCTCCCGGCCCATGTCTCCGAGCGCGAACGCGTCCTCGACCGGGTCGAACTGGAGCTCACCCTCGAGCTGCGCCGGCGTCCCACCGAGGACGAGATCCTGGCCTCGGCGGGCGTGTCGTCGGAGCACTACCGCGAGCTGCGGGGTGCGGGGCGGGCCGTGACCAGCCTCGACACTCCGGTCGGCGAGGACGGGGTGGCGCTCTCCGAGTTCGTGGCCGTCGACTCCGCCGACGTCGAGGAGGCCATCGGGGTCGACATCGTCGGCGAGGAGCTCCACGACGCCGTCGCCCATCTTCCCGAGAACCAGCGCGAGGTGCTGCGCCTCCGGTACGGGATCGGGGGTACCGAGCCGATGACGCTCGCCGAGGTCGGTCAAGCCCTGGGGCTCAGCCGGGAGCGCATCCGCCAGATCGAGCAGCGGGCGCTCGCCCAGCTCGCCCGAAGCAAGCAGCTGGTCGCTCTCCGCGAAGCCGGGTGATCGTTTCGCTGTCGCGCTGATGTCCTTCAGGCGAGGCCGGTGATCGCCGTCGGCCGCTCCACGAGGGCCGTCACGATCCGGCGCAAGACGCCGCGGGCGTGCACTTCGGCCAGCCGGTGCATGGCGTACCGGTCGGCGGCGGCCCCCATCTTGCCGAGCGGCGGCGCGTAGTTGCCGCGGAGGCTGATGTAGGTGCCGCCCTCGAGGGGAGCGATCGAGACGTCGGCCTGCATCTCGGGGTAGAGGCCGTGGAGTCGGGGCGCCGCCCAGCGAATCGGGATGCTCACCGTTCCGTCCTGCTGGGCGCGCGCCCGGCCGACCTGGAGCTCGACCAGTCGGGGTGCGTCGCCGTCGGGCGCCAGCGCCGCCAGATCGCCCGCCAGCACGTGGTCCAGGACCTCGTCGAACGGGGTGGCGACGTGTGCGAAGTCGTAGACGAACATCCCGGGGTCCTCCTGCGAGCGGGCACCTGGACGTGTGCAGCCTCCACGCCCTGGCACACGCTCCCCAGAGGCATCGGGATGCCGCGGGGGGGACCATCGTCACCCCGCGACGGCCCAGCCCGGCCAGCCGGGCCCCACGGACGATTCCTGTTCCTTCTGTGGTTCGTGTGGGTATTGAGGGCGAGGTTGAGGGCGAGGTCGCTCGTGAGGGAGGTCGCGATGTCCGTGTTGCCCGAGTTGCGGCGCCGTGGCGGCGCCGCACGGATCGGTGTCCTCGTCGCTGCCGTGCTCCTCGCTGGGGCGGGGACCGCCGACTACGTGGTCGAACGGGGAGACACGCTGTCGCAGTTGGCGGCGCGATTCGGGACGTCGGTCGATGCCCTCGCCCAGCACAACGGGATCGCCGATCCCGACCGCATCGTCGCCGGGCAGCGGCTCGTGGTCCCCGGGTCAGATCCGGCGCCGTCGTCGGCCGCGAGCCCCGGTCACCACGTCGTCCGCCCCGGCGAGACGTTGTCGGCGATTGCAGCGCGTTACGGAATTCCCGCCGACCGGTTGGCCGCCGCCAACGGCATTGCCGACCACCGCCGGGTCTGGGCGGGCTCGCGCCTGTTGCTGTCGACCGAGGCTCCGGCACTGCCATCCCCGGGCTCGTCGACCGAGCACCGCATCGCACCAGGCGAGACGCTGTCTCACGTCGCCGCTCGCTTCGGGGTGTCGGTCGCGGCGCTGGCGGCAGCCAACGGAGTCACCGACCCTGACCGCGTGGTGGCGGGCCGGGTCCTGCGCATCGGTGCCGAGTGGCGTTGCCCCGTCGCCGGCATCACCCGGATGGTCGACGACTTCGGTGCTCCCCGGAGCGGGGGGCGTTTCCACGACGGCATCGACCTCTTCGCTCCGGCCGGCTCGCCGGTCGTGGCGCCGGTGGCCGGGAGCATCGAGTACGTCTCGGGGCCGATCGGAGGACTCCAGTTCGTGTTGATGGGCGACGACGGGCACCGCTACATCGGGAGCCATCTTGCTCGCGGCGGATCGCCGGGACGCGTGACGGCGGGGGCGGACATCGGCGCGGTGGGGTCGAGCGGCAACGCTGTCGGAAGCCCCCCGCACCTGCATTTCGAGGTCCACCCCGGCGGCGGGTCCGCTGCCAACCCCTTCTCGCTCCTGGCTGCCGTCTGTTAGGCCCGCCGCTCCTCGTCGACCCAGGTCTCCTCGGCCCGCTCGTTCTCGATGTCGGTCGAGTCGCGGGTCGGCGCCCGCTCGGGTTCGGGATCCTCCTCCATGCGGAGGGTCAGATCGAGCTCCGGCTGGTCGTCGTCGACGGGAGCAGCCGCCGGACGCCGGAAGGCGAGGGTGACGAGGCCGAGCGCGACGCCGGCGAGGAGGGCGGCGAACCCCCACCCGGCCCCCGACGTCCCATCGCCGATGGAGAGGGACCCGGGGCCGGTGAACGCCAGCGTTCCGGCGGCGGCGATCACGAGGGCGTGGAACTCGTAGCCGCCGTCGTCGTTCCAGATCCCGCGGGGAGCGTGGACCGTGCCGATGGCCACGACCATCACCGCGACGAGGAGGGCGGCGGCCAGGGGCGTGAAGACGCCGACCACGAAGAGCACTCCGGCGACGGCCTCGGCGAGGCCGACACCGGTCGCGAAGGCGATGCCGGGCCGGTACCCGTGCTGGTCGAAGCGTTCGCCGGTGTCGTGGATGCCCGGGCCGTCGAACCATCCGAACAGCTTGCGACTTCCGTGCCCCAGGAAGAGGGCCCCCACGACGAGACGCAGGAAGAGCAGACCGACGTTCATGACGTCACCTCCGGAGCGCCGGTACCCCCGGGACGTACCGGCCAAACGCCGCGCGGTAGCGTGCGCCCTTCGACGAGGGAGGGTGCATGAAGTTCGGGCTGATGTTTGCCAACAGCGGAGCGTTCTCGGAGCCGGACGCCGCCGTCGCCGTCGCGCAGGCGGCCGAGGAGGCTGGCTTCGAGTCGTTGTGGACCGTCGAGCACGTCGTGGTCCCGGCCGACTACGAGTCCGAGTACCCGTATTCGCGCACCGGGAAGATGCCCGGCGGAGAGGACGTGCCGATCCCCGATCCACTGGTGTGGCTGACGTGGGTCGCTGCCGCCACCTCGAGCATCAACCTGGCCACGGGCATCCTCATCCTTCCCCAGCGCAACCCGGTGGTCCTGGCGAAGGAGACGGCGACGCTCGACCGCTTGTCGGGAGGCCGGCTTCGTCTCGGCGTCGGCGTGGGGTGGTTGGAGGAGGAGTTCCGCTCCCTCGGCGTTCCGTTCGAGCGGCGAGGTGCTCGCACCGACGAGTACGTCGCCGCGCTGCGAGCCCTGTGGACGGAGGACGAGGCGAGCTTCGACGGCGAGTTCGTGTCGTTCACTCGCGTGAAGTCGTATCCGAAGCCGGCCCAAGCTGGCGGCATCCCCGTCGTCGTCGGTGGCCACACGCCCGCCGCCGCCCGGAGGGCGGGGCGGCTGGGTGACGGCTTCTTCCCCGGGCGGGGGAAGCCCGAGATCCTGGGCGACCTCTTGGCCGAGATGCGGGCGGCGGCAGCAGAGGCGGGCCGCGACGCAGACGCCATCGAGATCACGGCCGGGGGAGCGATCGACGTCGACGGCATCCGCGTCTACGAGGACCTCGGCGTCGCTCGCATGGTCATTCCGCCGCTGGCCTTCGACGCCGACGGGATCCGAGAGGCGCTGCTCCGCTTCTCCGACGAGGTCATCGCCAAGCTGGCCTGATCCGCGCTCGCGCGATCGGGTATGCAGCGAGCATGACCGACGAGCACGAGCGCGAAGACGAGGCGCACGACGTCGCAGAGGAGATCGAGGCGGAAGTCGAGACTCGGAATCCCGACGACACCACCAAGCGCGAGGCCTACGAGCGCGAGGTGGCCGAGCGGGGCCTGAGCGACGAAGCGGGTCACGTCGGAGACGAGACCTAGGCCCAGCCGCGACCTAGACCGCCTCCTCCCGA
This sequence comes from Acidimicrobiia bacterium, assembly GCA_035540775.1. Taxonomy (GTDB): domain Bacteria; phylum Actinomycetota; class Acidimicrobiia; order IMCC26256; family JACPCJ01; genus DATLFW01. Next base: position 1,035 of record DATLFW010000405.1, on the reverse strand, counting down.
ACGACGTTCCTGGCGTCCTTGTCGCTGCGGAGCCCGAGGAAGCGGGGGTGGCGGAGCCGCCCGTCGCGCGTCCATTCGGTGAACGCCACCTCGCACACGAGGTCCGGTTCCACCCAGTGGACGCCCTTGCGAGGCGGCGCTCCTCGGGCGAACGGGGAGTCCGGGCGCGCCCGCTGGTGCAGCGCCCGTGAGAGGTCGCCGAGGGCGGCCTCGCTGAATCCGGTTCCGACCTTGCCCGCATAGGTGAGGGCTCCGGCGTCGCCCTCGTCGTAGTAGCCGACGAGGAGCGAGCCGAATGCCGTCCGGCTTCCTTCCGGGTCCGTCCACCCCCCGACGACGAACTCCTGGCGCCGCGAACACTTGAGCTTGAGCCAGTCGCGCGACCGCTTCTGCTGGTACGGCGCGGCGGCCCGCTTGGCGATCAGCCCCTCCTGGCCCGCCTGGCATGCGAGGTCGAGGAGGACGGCGGGGTCGCCCTCGGCGTGGCGGACCAGTTGGAGGGTTCGGGCGGCGTTGGCGCCCGCGACGTCGACGTCGAGGACGGCGGCGAGCAGGCGCTTGCGGGCGACGGTGGGGAGGTGGGTCGTGTCGTAGCCCGCGACGTAGAGCAGGTCGAAGACGCAGTAGGCGACCTCGATGCCGCTCCGGCGGGCTCGGACCGGGTCGTTGATCTGCATGCGCCCCTGCAACCGGCTGAAGCTCGGTACGCCGTCGTCGAACGCCACCACCTCGCCGTCGACGACGACGTCGTCGCACGGTTGGGCGGCGAGAGCGTCGACGATCTCGGGGTACGTCCCCTCTTGCGGCAAGCGATTGCGCGAGCGCAGGTGGACGTCGCCGCCACGGCGGGACGCCACCAGCCGCACGCCGTCGAGTTTCGGTTCGTAGACCCACTCGTTCCCGCGCGTGAGGTTGGCCGAGAGCGTTGCCAACATCGGATCGACGACCGAGGGTGGATCGGCCGGGAGGAGGCGGTCGCGCTCGACCTCCGAGAGGACGTCGCTCGTCAGCACGTCGAAGTCACGGGGTCCAATG
>DATLFW010000404.1:0-2718 GCA_035540775.1 Acidimicrobiia bacterium | reverse complement strand
CTCCCGGCGCACCGCCGCAGTCCACGGCTGGCCGTAGAAGCCCTCGATCACACCCCGCAGCCTGAATCCTTCCGGCACGGCGGTAGGCTACCGGCCGCCCTGCGACCTCCCGCGGAAGTCATGCCTCCCACCGATCGCCGCATCCAGGTTCCGCCCAACTGCGACCTCACCCTCGGGATGGTCTGTCTCGACAAGACCGTCCCCGGGGTGACGGTGTGGCGCATGGACGCCCACGAGAAGTTCTCGAACCCGGCCGGGATCATGCAGGGCGGTTTCGTCGCCGCCCTCGCCGACTCGGCCATGGGGGCGTCCGCCGTGACCTACCTCGAGGGCCGGCGCGCCTTCGTGGCGAACGCCGAACTGAAGGTGAGCTTCTTGAAGCCGGTCCGCATCGGTTCGCAGCTCACGTGCACGGCGCGCGTCATCAGCGGGGGGCGCCGCCTCTCGTTCGTCGAGGCCGAGGTCGTCGACGAGGAGGACCGTCTCGTCCTCAAGGCGTCGTCGACGTACGTCTACACCGAGCGGGACTGACGCGATGCGGCCCCGGATCGTCGTCGGCGCGCTCGTGCTCGGCATGGTCGTCAGCGTCGCCCTCGCATTCCGACCCGTGGAGGAGCAGGCCGCCGCCGCCGAACCGCAGCGCTACGCCCTCTCCGTCCCCGCCTGGTCCGGCCGCCGCCTGCCGGACGACCTGGCCGGGGCCGTCGGATCGATGCGGCTCCCACAGGAGGTCGAACGGGCGGTGAGCGGGACCGACGCCTGTTTCCTGCTCGAAGCCGGCGGGCAGCGTGTCATCGCCGACGACGCCCGCACGCCGCTGGTGCCCGCCTCCACGCAGAAGCTGTTGACAGGGGTCGCGACGCTGGCGGTCCTCGGCCCTGGCCACCGCTTCGAGACCCGAGCGGTCGTGTCAGGCCCCGGCGACACCGTCGACCGGCTCTGGATCGTGGGCGGGGGCGACCCGGTGCTCACGACCGTTCCGTACGCCGCGCACCTGCGGCGCCAGGACCTGACGCGGGACCGGCCCGTCAGCTCGCTCGAGGCTCTCGCCGACGCCGTCGTCGGCTCGGGCATCCGCCACGTCGTCAACGGCGTCGTCGGCGATCCGAGTCGGCACGTCGACGCGGCCACGCTCGCCTCGTGGAAGCCCGACTACATCCAGGACCGCGACATCACCTACCTGTCGGCCCTCACTGTGAACGGGGGGTTTGCCGCCTGGCAGCCCGCCACCCAGACGGCACCCGATCCCGCCGTCCTCGCGGCCTCCGAACTCACTCGCCTGCTCACCGAGCGGGGAGTCACCGTGGGGGGCGCCCCGGCTCGCGGGGCGGCGCCGGCCGACGGCCGCGACGTCGGAAGCGTGCTGTCGCCGACGGTCGCCGAACTCGTGAGCGCCATGGTGCGCGAGAGCAGCAACCTCATGGCCGAGCTGTTCGTGCGCGAGATCGGGCTCGCCCGTTCTGGGGAGGCCACCACGGCAGCAGGGACGGCCGCCATGGAAGAGGCCCTCGCCGATCTGGGGATTCCGATGGAAGGGGTCGAACTCGCCGATGGCTCCGGGCTGTCGCGGAGCAACCGGGCGACGTGCGCGGCGACCTTCGCGGCACTGCGGGTGGCGCGCCAGGCTCGCTTCCGCGCCGTCGACGACGGGCTGGCGGTGGCTGGCCGGAGCGGCACCCTCCGCCGCAGGCTCGTCGGAACCCCCGTCGAAGGACGCCTCCGGGCCAAGACCGGCTCCCTCGACGGCGTCGTCGGCCTCGTGGGTGTCTTCGAGCGGCGCCCCGAACTGCGCTTCGCGATGTTGGCCAACGGTTCCTTCGGATACGTGCGCAGTGTGCAGATTCAGGAGGCCGTCGCCGGCGTGTTGGCCCGGTACCCCTTCAGTGCCGACCCGGCTGTCCTCGCACCGCCGCCGGCTCGGCGCGTGCGTTGAGGCGGGAGGAAGCGGGCATTGAGGCGGTAGTCTGCCGCCGATCACGCGACAAGGAGTCTCCGTGGCCCAGCACCACCCTCAACCGGCGCCGCCCGTCCGCAGCGCCGGGCAGGAGCGTTCCCTGCCCGAGCTGTTCGGCGAGCTGTGGGAGCTCGTCAAGGACTACGTCCGCCAGGAGACGCTCGACCCCATCAAGGGCGTCGGTCGCTACATCGCGTTCGGGGTGGCGGGGGCGTTCCTCGTGGGCCTCGGTGCGGTGCTGCTCGCCGTCGGCGGATTGCGCGTGCTCCAGGACGAGATGGCGTCGACCTTCGACGGCAATCTGACCTGGATTCCCTACTTCATCGTCTTCGTCGCCCTCCTCGCCGGGGCGGGGCTCTCGCTTCGAGCCGCCACCCGGCGCCGGCCGGTCGACCGCTAGGAGGCATCGTGGCCGTGGTGGAGCAACGTGTGACCCGCGCCGACATCGAGGCCAAGCTGGCCGAGATCCGCGGGGAGATGGAGGCCGAGGGCGAGAAGGCGAAGGGCGTCGCCCTGGCCGTCGGCGCCGCCGTGGTCGTCAGCGTCGTGGTCGGCGCCTTCCTGTGGGGTCGTCGCCGGGGCAAGCGGGATCGAGCCCTGATCGAGATCCGGCGCATCTGACGTGGGCGGGGTCTTCCTGCGTCGAGCCGCCATCGCCGGGCTTCGCAAGGGTTTCTCCGACGGGTCGCGGCCGTGGATGGCCCTCGGCGTCGTCGCCGGGCTCGTGATCCTCGCTCGCCGCGTCGGCGGCCAGGAACCCGAAC
>DATLFW010000403.1:0-4664 GCA_035540775.1 Acidimicrobiia bacterium | reverse complement strand
GGTCGACGTCGAGCGCCAGGCGCTCAACGTGTTCCGGATGGAACTCCTCGGCGCCACCGTCGTCCCCGTCCACTCGGGGAGCGCCACGCTGAAGGACGCCATCAACGAGGCGCTGCGGGAGTGGGTCGCCAGTGTGGAGACCACCCACTACTGCGTCGGTTCGGTCGTCGGCCCCCATCCGTTCCCGTGGATCGTGCGCGAGTTCCAGCGGGTCGTGGGGGAGGAGGCGCGGGCGCAGGTGGCCGCCGTGCTCGGTGGCGACCCCGACGTCGTGGTTGCCTGCGTCGGCGGCGGCTCCAACGCCATGGGCACCTTCACGGCCTTCGTCGAGAGCGACGCCCGTCTCGTCGGCATCGAGGCCGGGGGTCGGGGCCTCGACTCGGGCCAACACGGAGCGTCGGTTGCTCGCGGTGTTCCCGGTCTCCTCCACGGCGCCAAGTCGTTCTACATGCAGGACGAGGACGGCCAGATTCTGGAGGCGCATTCGATCTCGGCCGGGCTCGACTACCCCGGTGTGGGCCCCGAGCACGCCTCGCTGGCCGCCACCGGGCGCGCGGAGTACCAGTACGCCACCGACGACGAGGCGCTCGATGGCATCAAGCTGTTGTCGCGCACCGAGGGCATCATCCCGGCCCTCGAACCGGCCCACGCCATCGGCTGGCTCGCCCGGGAGGCGGGGAAGTCGGTGCCGGAGGGGTCGTCGGTGCTCGTGACGCTCTCGGGACGGGGCGACAAGGACGCCGAGGTCGTGGCCCGCCTGCTGGGTGACGAGGTCGCGTCGTGAACCTCGAACCGCGACTTCGCGCCGCTCGCGACGCCGGACGCAAGCTGCTCGTCCCCTACGTCACCGGCGGGCTCGGCACCGACTGGGCCGAGACGGTGGCGGCGGTCGCCGCCGCCGGTGCGGACGCCGTCGAGGTCGGGATCCCCTTCTCCGACCCGGTGATGGACGGCCCCACCATCCAGGAGGCGTCGCAGCAAGCGCTGGCGTCGGGCGCCACGCCGCAGGGTGTCGTCGACGGGATCGCCGGGATCGACGCCGACGTACCGATCGTCGTCATGACCTACTACAACCCGGTGTTCCACGCCGGGCACGAGCGCTTCGCCTCGATGCTGGCCGCCGCCGGCGTCGACGGCGCGATCGTTCCGGACCTCCCCGTCGACGAGCTCGACGACTGGGCGGCAGCCGCCGACACGGCAGGGGTCGAGACGGTCCTCCTGGCCGCCCCGCCGACCCCCGACGAGCGCCTCAAGGTGATCTGCGACCGCTCCCGCGGGTTCGTCTACGGCGTGTCGCTGCTCGGTGTGACAGGCGAGCGCACGTCGCTCGCCCCTCAGGCGCTGGAGATGGGCCGACGGCTGAAGGCCGTCACCGACCGGCCCGTGCTTCTCGGCGTCGGGGTGTCGACGCCCGAACAGGCCGCCGAGGCATCGCAGGTCGTCGACGGGGTCGTCGTCGGGTCTGCCCTCGTCCGGCGGCTTCTCGAAGGCGGCGGGCCCGACGCCGCTGCCGCCTTCGTGGCCTCCTTGCGGCGTGGCCTCGACGAGGCGAGCGCATGACGGTCGAGATCAGCACCGAGTCGTTCGAGCTCCGTACCGCCGACGGCGACATGCGCTGTTACGAGGCGCGTCCCCTCGACGGCGCCCGTGGCGCGGTGGTGGTCATCCAGGAGGCCTTCGGCGTCAACGACCACATCGAGGACGTCACCCGGCGCTTCGCGCGAGAGGGCTTCCACGCGGTGGCGCCCGATCTCTTCCATCGAGGGGGAGGAGGTACCGCCGAGTACGGCGACTGGGGCCGGGTGATCGAGCTGTTCACCGGGCTTTCCGACGAGACGTCGCTCGCCGACGTCGACGCCGCCCTCGACCATCTCCGCGGCGAGGGATGGAACGACGACCAACTCGGCATCGTGGGGTTCTGCTTCGGTGGCCGCGTCACGTTCCTGGTGGCAGCGCATCGGGACATCGGGGCGGCGGTGGGGTTCTACGGCGGCGGCATCGCCAGCCAGGGCGCCCTGCCGTTCCCACCGCTGATCGACCGGGCCCCGTCGCTGGCGACGCCGTGGTTGGGCCTGTTCGGCGACGACGACGAAAGCATCCCGGTGGAGTCGGTGGAGGCGCTGCGAGTGGCGCTCGCGGACACCCCGCTCGACGGCGAGGTGGTGCGCTACCCGGGGGTTGGCCACGGATTCCACTGTGACGCTCGCCCCGACCACTTCGATCCGGAGGCGGCGCACGACGCCTGGCGCCGTACGCTCGCCTGGTTCGACCGGCACCTGGCATGACCTCGGCCGACGGCTGCGATCTGTGCGAGGCGGCCCAGATCACGGCCTGGTACCACGAGGACGACGTCTGCTGGGTCGCCGACTGCGAGATCTGCATGGTGCCGATGGTGGTGTGGAAGCAGCACGGGCCGACGCCGCCGGACGAAGAGCGGGAACACATGCTCGGCCACCTGCACCGCGTCGGCACCGACCGCTACGGCGAGGGTGGCTTCAGCATCGACGCCGTCATGCGGCAGATCCCCGACCACTTCCACGCCCACGCCCGCACGCCCACGTGGTGGTTCGACCGGTTCTCGGGGAATCGGTGAGTGCGTGACGGCACCGATCTCGGCCGAGGAGATCCTGCAGCTCGCCGACCTCAACCTGGTCGAGTTCTGGCGCGAGTCGAGCCGGCGGGCCCCGGGCGGAGAGGTCGTCGAGCGAGACGGCGTCTTGCTGGCGGCGGGGGGCAACGACTTCCCGGTCCTCATCAACCTCGCGATGCGGGTCGACCCCCGGGTGCCCGACGCTGACGTCATCGCTGCCGCCGACGCCTACTTCGGCGAACGGGGGAGGGGATACACCCTCCTCGTCCGTCACCACGCCGAGCCGTCGCTCGCCGACGCCGCTTCGGCGGCCGGGTTCCAGACCCCCGGGCAGCCGGCGCCGTGGTTGGTCCTCGACGAACGGCTTCCGCACGCGGATCCGCCCGCAGGTCTCGTGATCGAGCGGGTGGTCGACGAGGAGGGCGTCCGGCGCTTTGCCGAGGTCGGTGCCCACGCCTTTGCGACCTACGGCATGCCGGTCGAGGCGATGACGACGAATTTCGATCCGCCGCGGTGGCTCGACCCCCATCTCTGTCTGTTTCTCGGCACCCGCGAGGGAGAGCCGGTGGCGTGCGCGGGCACGCTCGTGAGCCACGCCGTGTCGGGCGTCTACTGGGTCGGCACCCTGCCCGACTTCCGGGGGCGCGGGTTCGCCGAGGCGCTCACGCGGGTGGCGGGGAACGCCGGGTTCGACTTGGGGGCGCGCTTCGCCAGCCTGCAGGCGTCGGTGATGGGCGACCCGATCTACCGGCGGATGGGCTACCGGGAGATCGGCTCGCAGCAGTCGTGGGTTCGCTTCACCCCACCCGCCACCGCCTGATGGGCAACGAGCCGGACGTCCGCTCCGGCACGGCGGAGGGCCGATGGGTCCTCACGGCGGCAGTGCTGGGATCCGGCATGGTGTTCCTCGACGGCACCGTGGTCAACGTCGCCCTGCCCGCGATGGCCGACGACCTGGCCGTGTCGATCACCGGCGTGCAGTGGATCGTGAACGCCTACCTCGTGACGCTCACCGCCCTGCTGCTTCCAGGAGGGAACCTCGGAGACCAGTTGGGACGCCGGAAGGTGTTCGCCGCCGGATTGGTGGCGTTCACGCTCGCCTCTCTCGTCTGCGGGCTGGCACCCTCGGCGGGGGTGCTCGTTGCGGCGCGGGCGTTCCAGGGCATCGGCGGGGCCATGCTCGTCCCGGGGAGCCTCGCCATCATCGCCGCCACCTTCCATCCGGACGACCGTGGTCGCGCCATCGGCGCCTGGGCCGCTCTGGCCGGGGTCGCCAGTTCGATCGGCCCCTTCGTCGGTGGTTGGCTGATCGACGCGGTGAGTTGGCGGCTCATCTTCCTCGTCAACCTGCCGCTGGCCGCCGCCGCCTTCGCCGTCACGAGACGCCACGTCCCCGAGACCCGCGCACCGGTCCGCCAGCGCCAGGACGTGCCCGGCGCCGCGCTGATCACGCTCGCCCTCGGATGCCTGTCGTACGCCGCCATCGAGCAGGGCAGCGGTGTCAGCCCCGCCGTCGCCCTCGTCGGCGCCGCCGCCCTCGTGGCCTTCGTCCTCGTGGAGCGCGCCAGCACCCACCCGATGCTGCCGCTGCACGTCTTCCGGCGCCCCCAATTCAGCGGCGCCAACGTCACGACGCTGGCCGTCTACGCGGGCCTCGGCGGGGGGTTGTTCTTCCTCGTGCTGAGACTCCAGGTGTCGCTGGGGTACTCGGCGCTCGAGGCGGGCGCCGCCCTGACGCCGTTCACGCTCGTCATGCTGGCCTTCTCGCCTGCCGCCGGACAGCTGGGCCAGGGGATGGGTGCCCGGCTGCCCATGACGTTGGGCCCCATCGTCGCCGGGGCGGGGCTCTTCGCCCTCGGTGGGGTCGGCCCCGGGGACACGTATGTCAGCGGTGTCCTCCCCGGCGTGCTCGTGTTCGGCGCCGGGATGACCCTCACCGTGGCGCCCCTCACCGCGGCCGTCCTCGGCAGCGTGGGAAGCGAACTGGCCGGTCTGGCGTCCGGGGTGAACAACGCCGTCGCCCGCCTGGCCGGTTTGCTCGCCGTCGCCGCTCTTCCGGCGCTGGCCGGGATCT
>DATLFW010000402.1:0-6093 GCA_035540775.1 Acidimicrobiia bacterium | reverse complement strand
GTCGCGTCCTTCACTCGGCCGTTGGCAGCCATCATCGCCAACCCGGTGCATCGGCGCAGCGACTACCGGCGTGGGAGTGCGTCGCAGGCGGGGGCGCCCCCGTCGCATTCTCCGAGGAGCGTCCGGCGCCCGAGGGGTTGTTGCAGGTGCACCTCGACCTCGCGCACACCCAACTCCGACGTGCACGCGACCGAGAGACCGTCGGGGTCCGGTGGCGGGAGGACCGTCGTCTCCATGACGGCGACGATGCGAACGGTTTCGTCGGATTCCTCGACCTCGGCACGCTGGAAGCGGGTGCAGCCTCCGAAGCCGACCTGGATGACGAGGCGCCGGCCGGTGTGGTCGACGTCGGCGAGACGCCATGATCCGGGGTGGACACGGGTGGCGAAACCGTCGTCCCCCGGAATGACGAGCGTCGTCGTCGAAAGCAGCGGCGGGCGCGTGCTGCCTTGCCGTTCGTTGCGCTGGTCGTCGTTCGCGGGGCTACCGACGGACGCGGCTGCGGCCGCGGCTGCGAGCACGAGCGCGATCAGCGAAACGCGACGCATGCAAATACGACGGTCCGACGCGCGTTCAGGTTCCCGCCGATGGCCGATGTCGCCGCGTGCCGACTGAGCGTTGACGCTGCTGGCGCTACCGGCGCGTCGTCAGCCCGAGTTCGCGCGCGCGGCCGGTCAGGCGCCAGCCCGCCTCGACGACGGTGGCCAGGGTCAGGCCGAAGACGAGGTGACCGGCCAGGCCTCGGAGGTGGGTGACGGCCGGGTAGCGGGTGGGTGGCGGGGTGACCCCGAGGAGGGGATTGGCCACCTCGTCCACGAGTGCGTACATGGCGCTCCCCGTGAGTGTTCCGGCGCCCCAGGGCGTCAGCCGGGTCTTGCGCCGGAGGAGCATGTAGACGGGCGCCCACGACACGCCGAGGGCGTAGTGGAGGAACTTCCCACCCTTCTGCTGCTGGGTCTCGCTCAGATCGACGTCGGCCGCTTCGGCGGCCTTCCGAGCGGCGACCGCATACGCCGGAGCGTCGCTGGCCTCCCGTTCCTGGCGCTTCGACTCCTCGGTCTGCCCCTCGGAGATCTTCTGGGTGACCGGGTTCATGAGCCTCGAACCGGCGAGCCCGCCGGCCGTGGCGATCGCTCCGTCGATCAGGAGCTGCCTGGTCTCCATGGCGTCGTCCTCCCCGTCGCGGTTGGGGGACTTTCGACGCGCGGCTACCCGGCTCGAAGGAGCGATAAGCGCTCGACTCGCCTTGCCGTCCGTCAGCGAGCGGCGCTGGAGATGAAGGCGACGAGCACCGCGAGCGTAAGGGCGACGGAGAGGATGGCGAAGACGGTCCGCGGCCACCCGGTGATGGTGCCGGCCTTGTACGCACGCAGCACGGAGCCGAAGTGTTCGATGCGTGCCTCGACTTCGTAGGGGACGGGCCCCACGCCGCCGTACCCGGGAGTGTCAGCGTCGATGGCGTCGGCGCTGGCGTCGTCGTGAGGGTCGGTCACTGCGGAAGTATCGCCGACGTCAGCGAACTTGGCCTCTGGAGCCGCGCATATCCCTGCACAAAGGGCCAAGAACGGGGTGGTGGGTCAGGCGTCGGGGATGGCTTCCCACCACTGGCACCACCACTCGCCGCCCACCAGGATCCGAAGCGTCGGGTGCCAGCAGTAGCTGATTTCGTCCTCGGGGTTCAGGTAGTACAGGCAGTTGTCGCACTTCTCCCGCCCCTCGTACGGGCGGGCTTTGAGGACCGCGCGCTCCATCAGGTCGCGGAGTTCGAGCCAGTTCTTCTCGTCGATTTCCTTCGGTTCCGGAACCGGAAGCTCGTACTCGTCGGCCATGGCGAGGCGATCTCCTTCGTGTGGGTTACGGCGTGGTTGCGGTGGCGCTCGTGGCGCTTGGAAGGTACCTCGTCTCGCCGTCGGCGAGTGGAACCGATCGGCCCATCTCGCGGGGCTGGAGGATCAGGGCTTTTGGCCCCCCTGCCACCCCGGGTTGCCGTCGCGTTTCGTGGTCCTCGGTCGCGCCACGAGGTCGTGCGCTCGCTGCCTCCTCGCCGTGGGTAGAGCGCGGGAGACGAATTCACATCGCCGCTCCATCAAAGCAGCGCTCGACCAAGCATCAGGAGGCACTCGTGGGTCAGCACACCGTCACTCCCCAACGGGACATGCCAGGGGAGGCAAAGGAGAAAGGTCGTGAGGTCGCCGAGACGGCCCGCGACGAAGCGACCAGCGTGACCGAGACGGCCCGTCAGGAGGCGGGAGCCGTCGCCAACGAGGCACGCCGGCAGGTGTCCGGCGTCGTCGAGGACGCCAGGACACAGTTCCGCAGCGAAGCCCAGAACCAGGCGCAGCGCATCGGCGAGACGTTCCGGTCGTGGTCGTCGCAAGCCCAGGCGCTCGCCGAGGGGCGTCCCGAGGAAGCCGGCCGCCTCCAGGACGTCGTGCGCCAGGCCGCCGACCGGCTGAACGACATGGCGTCCCAGGCCCAGGACCGCGGGTTCGAGGGGGTCGTCGACGACGTGGAGCGCTTCGCCCGGCGTCGTCCGGGCGTGTTCCTCGCCGGCGCAGCCGCCGCCGGGTTCCTCCTCGGCCGCATCGTGCGCTCTGGCAGCGACCAGCCGTCGACCTCGCATCACGGCAACGGGCACGGCACGACGCCGTACGAGCCGGCCGCCAGCGTCACCCGGGGCGGCACGGTCCCGACCGGCACCGTGCCGACCGCCACCGTGACCACCGACCCGGGCGCCGCCCCGCCCGAGGTCGACCTGCGTGACCAGGGGGACCCCAATGAACGGTGAGACACGCACCGGCTGCGGAGACGTGGACGTGGATCTGAGCGGTCGCGAGCGCCGCGAGGACGCCTCGCTCGGTGACCTCATCGGCGATCTGAGCAGTGACATGTCCACGCTCGTTCGAAAGGAGATGGAACTCGCCCGGATCGAGATCCGGGAGACCGCCGCCCGAGCGGGGCGCGCCGGCGGGATGCTCGGCGCCGGAACGCTCGCCGCCTACCTCTTCCTCCTCCTCGCCTCGTTCGCGGCGGCCTGGGGGTTGACCGAGGTGATGCCGGAAGGCTGGGCCTTCCTGATCGTCGCCGCCGTGTGGGGGATCGCCGCCGCCGTGCTGCTCCCCCTCGGCCGCCGCAAGCTCCAGGACGTGGAACCCAAACCGGACCAGACCGTCGAGACCTTGAAGGAGGACGTGCAGTGGGCACGAGCGCAACTGAAGTGAGACGGGAGATCGAACAGACCCGTGGATCGATGAGCGAGACCGTGGATCAGATCGCGGACCGCACGTCCCCCCGCCGGATCGCCCAACGGCAGCGCAATCGCGTGTCGAACCGGATGCAGGCGCTTCGCGAATCGGTCATGGGAACGGCCGGCGACACGCGGGAGCAGGTGGGCGAACGGATGGGCAACCTTGCCGAGGGCGCCCGGGAAGCGCCCGAACGCCTCCGCGAGCAGACCCGGGGCAACCCGATGGCGGCCGGACTGGTCGCCTTCGGTGCCGGCCTGCTCGCGGCGACCGTCGTCAAGCCGACCCAGCCGGAGAAGGAGCTGGCCGCGCGGGTCATGGAGGAGGCGGAGCCCATCCGCGAGGAGTTGAAGTCGGCCGGTGAGCGGGTGATGGAGGAGACCAAGGAGGCCGCCCGCGGCCGGGCCGAGCAGGTGAAGGAGACGGCCTCCGAGTCGGCGCAGGGTGTCAGTGATGCCGCCAAGGAATCGGCACAGCGGGTGTCGGATCAGGCCCGCTCCGCCGGTGAGGAGGTGGCGCACGACGCCCGCCGCTGACGAGGTCCGGATCCCGAAGCGCGCAGCGGGCGGGGGCCGCGAAGCTCCCGCCCGCCGACGCGCTCGCCCACACCTGATCCGTTGCCTCGGAGGTCGCCCACTAGGGTGGGGCCAGCCATGGGGAGCTTCCACGACCTGTTGTCCGTCCAGGAGCACGACAGCGCCATCGACCGGCTCCGTGCGCAGCGCGAGAAGCTTCCCGAGCGCCAGCAGATCCAGGAGCGGCAGGCGCAGATCGCCGACCTGACGGCCCAAGTCGAGGTGCTCTCGGCGTCCCGCGAGGAAGCGGCCCGCGACGAGAAGCGCCTCGACGACACCGTCACCGCCATCCGGGAGCGCATGGCCGAGGTCGAGGCGAACATGTACTCCGGCTCGATCACGAACCCGAGAGAACTCCAGGCGATGCAGGCCGAGGTGGAGCAGTTCCAGCGGCAGTTGCGCGGCCTCGAAGACCAAGAGCTCGACGTGATGGAACGGCGCGAGGAACTCGACGGCGACATCTCGGGGCTCGAGTCGACGCTCGGGTCGGTCAGGGAAGACCTCTCCCGCCTCGAGAGCGCGCTCGCCGAGCAGGAGGCCGATCTCGACGCTCAGATCGCCACGGAGCAGCAGGCACGGAACGCCCTCGTCCCGGGGATCCCGTCCGACCTGGTGGAACTGTACGAGCAGGTTCGTTCCAAGAACCGCGGTGTCGGCGCGGCCCGCCTCGTCGGCGGCAGCTGTATGGCGTGCCACCTCGCCTTGCCCGCCGTCGAGGTTGATCGCATCAAGAAGCTGCCGGCAGACGAGATGGCCCGATGCGAGCAGTGCGGCGCCATCCTCGTGCGCGACTGACGGAACGCCAAGGCCGGAGCGGGGGACGGGAGCGATGAGCGGCGGAGCCCGGCACGAACACCTCGTGATCGCTTCCGACGGGGGAGCCCGCGGCAACCCGGGCCCGGCGGCCATCGGCGCCGTCGTGCTCGACCCGACGACCGACCCTCCCACGGTCGTCGCCTCGGTCAGCGAGGCGATCGGGGTGGCCACCAACAACGTGGCGGAGTGGAAGGCCGTGATCGCCGGGCTCGAGGCGGCGCTCGCCTTCGAACCCCGTTCCGTCGAGGTCCGGGCCGACTCCCAGCTGGTGATCCGCCAACTCGAGGGTGCATACCGGGTGAAGCACCCCGACCTCGTCCCGCTCCACCGAAGGGCCGTCGATCTCCTCGCCCGCATCGACGAGGTCCGGCTCCGACACGTGCCCCGGGCGGAGAACACCGACGCCGACGCCCTCGTCAACGCCGCCCTCGACGCGGCCACGTGAGGCGTGGTGCCCTGACATGGTCCTCTGGTACGTCGGGCTGGCGGCCGTCTCCGTCTGGATCGTGTTCCGCGATCCCCGCATCGACTACCGGTTCCTGGCCGTCGGCTCCTTGCTCCCGCTCCTCGTCGACCTTCCCGTCGGTGAGCGTGCCTACGGCCACAGCCTGCTCGTCGCGGTGGGGCTGCTCTTCCTCGTCGTGGCCGTCACCGCCGGGCGGCGGCCTGCTCGCCCTCGCCTGCTGATGTTGCCGATCGGCATGCTCCTCCACGTGGCCTTCGACGGCATGTGGTCGCATCCGGAGACGTTCTGGTGGCCGTTCCTCGGTGGCGACGCCCGGGCGGGGAGCCTCGTGCCCCCGTTCGGGACACTCGTGCTCCGGGAGGTCGTCGGACTCGCCGCCCTCGCCTGGTTCACGGCCCGGTTCTCCCTCACGAAGCCCGGAGCCCTCGCGCGGCTGTGGCGGACGGGACGGGTGGAGGTGAGCGAGGCGTGATCGTCCTCGTCCGCCACGGTGAGACGGGACCCAACCGCGACCGGCGCCTGCTCGGTCGTGACGACCCGCCGCTCACCGACCTCGGCCGCCGGCAATGCGAAGCGCTCGCTGCCGCCCTCGTCGCCATGCGTCCCGACGCCGTCGTCACGAGCCCGATGAGCCGGACGCGTGCCACGGCGGAAACCGTCGCGGGCGCGTGCGGCGTCCCCGTCGAGGTCGACGACCGCTTGGTCGAGATCGACTACGGCACGTTCGACGGGACGAAACTCGCCGAGCTGCCACCCGACGTCATGCGAGCGATGCGAGAGGACCCCGACTTCGCGCCGCCGTCGGGTGAGAGCATGCGGACCGTGATGGAGCGGATGGCGTCGTGGTGCGAGGAGCAATTTGCCGGCGACCCCGAACGAGTCGTGGTGGCGGTGACCCACGTGTCGCCGATCAAGGCGGCCGTCTCGTGGGCGCTCGGCGCCGAGCCGACACTGGCCTGGCGGATGTTCGTCGGCCTGGCTTCGATCACCC
>DATLFW010000401.1:0-8763 GCA_035540775.1 Acidimicrobiia bacterium | reverse complement strand
GTGTAGGGATGAGCGGGAGCGTCGTAGAGCGTGTCGGGATCGGCCACCTCGCACAGCTTCCCGAGGTACATCACGGCCACCCGGTCGCTGATGTTCTTCACGACGGCGAGGTCGTGGGCGATGAAGATGAGCGTGAGCCCGTATCGCGCCTTGGCGTCCTCGAGGAGGTTGAGGATCTGCGCCTGGACCGACACGTCGAGGGCCGAAACCGGCTCGTCGCACACGAGCAGGTCGGGATCCAGCACCAGCGATCGGGCGATGCACACGCGCTGGCACTGACCGCCGGAGAACTGGTGAGGCCGCTTGTCGCGCGCCGTGTCGGGGTCCAGCCCCACCGCCATCAGCGCCTCGTCGACGAGGGCCCGCCGCTCCTCCTTGGTCCCCCGCCCCCAGATCTCGAGCGGCTCGGCCACGATGTCGCCGATCCGCCGACGCGGGTTCAGCGGCGAGATGGGGTCCTGGAAGATCATCTGCATCCGCGGGCGGGTGCGACGGAGATCCTCGCCGTCGAGCGTCGTCATCTCGACGCCGTCGAAGACGACGCTTCCGGCCGTGGGCCGGAGCAGCTGCATGATCGCCCGACCCGTCGTCGACTTCCCGCAGCCCGACTCCCCCACGAGGCCAAGGGTCTCGCCCTCGCGAACGTCGAGGCTGATCCCGGAGACGGCGTGGACGGCGTCACGCGAGTGCGGAACGGGGAACTCCACGGAAAGGTCCTCGACGCGCAGGAGCGTCTCGTCCGGCGGACGGAGGTGCGCGATCCCGGATCCGGCCATGCCTATTCCCCTCCTTCGGGTTCGGCCGGCGCCGCGTCCGTCAGCACCGGCACGCCCGTGACTCCGATGTCCCGGGGTCGCCGCCGGGCGGCCGGGCGGCGGGCGACGTGCACCGCCGTGTCGCGCGCGACGTTGCGCTCGCGTGCCTCGCGCCCTTCGTCGGTGCCGACCGGGTACCAGCAGGCGTAGTGGTGGCCGGTCGTTTCGGCGGCCCGGAGTACCGGGTCCTCCTCCAGGCAACGCTGTTGCACCGATGCACAGCGGGGGGCGAAGCGGCAACCGGCCGGCGGATGGACCAGATCGGGTGGCCGTCCCGGAATCGCCTGCAGCCGCGTATGGCTGCGGTGTTCGAGCCGGGGGATCGACGCCAGGAGCGCCTCGGTGTACGGGTGGCGCATCTCCCGGAACAGCACCTCGGTCGGCGCCTTCTCCACCACCCGGCCCGCGTACATCACGGCGATCTCGTCGGCCCGTCCCGCCACGACGCCCAGGTCGTGGGTGACGAGGATCATCGCCATGTGGCGCTTCGCCTGCTGGTCGGCGAGGAGGTTCAGGATCTGCGCCTGCACCGTGACGTCGAGCGCCGTGGTCGGCTCGTCGGCGAGCAGGAGCGAGGGCGAACAGGCCAAGGCGATGGCGATGGTCACGCGCTGGCGCATCCCACCGGAGAGCTGGTGCGGGTACTCGCGGAAGCGGCGCTTCGGCTCGGGGATGTTCACCGAGCGGAGGAGCGCCAGCGCCTCTCGTTCGGCCTCCGGGCGGCTCAGTCCGAGGTGAAAGCGGAGCGACTCGGTGATCTGGGGCCCGATGCGCATGACGGGATTGAGCGAGGTCATCGGGTCCTGGAAGACCATCGCCATCTCGGCGCCCCAGACGGAGGTCATCTCCTTCGGCCCGAGATCGGTGATGTCGCGGCCCTGGAAGCGCACGCGCCCGCTGCGCGTCACGCCACGGCGCGGGAGCAGGTTCATGATCGAGCGCGACAGCACCGTCTTCCCGGACCCCGACTCCCCCACGACACCGAGCGTCCGGCCCGCATCGAGGGCGAACGACACGCCGTCGACGGCACGCACCGTCCCGGCCGGGGTGTCGAACGACGTCCGGAGGTCCTGCACCTCGAGAATCACGGATGCCCCCTCACAGCAGGCCCTCCCGCACGTCGAAGCGGCGGCGGAGGGTGTCACCGGCGAAATTGAGCGAGAGGAGCGTCACGAACATGACCGCACACGGCATGAGGGCGATGTGCGGCGCCTCCCGCAGGACCGGCCGGCCCTGCGCGATGAGGTTCCCCCAGGTCGGCTGAGGCGCCTGGACCGAGAGGCCGAGGAAGCTGAGCGCTCCCTCGGCGACGATCACGACGGCCACGGCGAGCAGCGAGAAGGAGAGCATCGGCGGGACGACGTTGGGCAGGATCTCGCGGGTCAGGATGCGCCGATGGGAGGCACCCAGGGAACGGGCGGCGGTGACGAACTCGCGCTCGGCGAAGGTCAGCGTGCTCGCCCTCGTGATCCGGGCGAGGGCCGGAATGGCGAGGATGCCGAGCGCCAAGGTCACCGTCGTGATGCTCCCGCCCTGCTCCCCCGGGTCCGAGAGGAACGTCACCAGGGCGAGGGCGAGCACCAGAGCGGGGAAGGCGAGGAGCGTGTCCATCGCCGACATGACGACGCGCTCGTAGCGCCCCCGGAAGTACCCGGCCGTGAGCCCCAGGAATCCGCCGATCGTCATGCCGATGGTGACCGAGGCGACCCCGATGAACAGCGACACCCGCCCGCCGTAGATGATCCGGGCGAAGACGTCCCGCCCGCCGTCGTCCGCACCGAGCCAGTGGTCGGCGGTCGGCCCCTCTCGGAGCGCGAAGGGGTCGAGCGTCGCCGGGTCCTGCACGAACGGGAGGACGGGGGCCAGCACGGCGAGGCCGACGAGGACGGCCAGCCACCCGACCGCCAGCCAGAACCCGATCCCGAGCCCGCGTCGGCGGATGGCGGGGATGACAGCGGCGTCGAGGACGTCTCCGGAGAGGGCGGCGACGGTCTCCTCGCGCGTCTCCCGCGTCTCGGGCGCCTCGCGCCTCGTGGTCACGGATTCAGACTGCAGCTCGGACATGACGGATCCGCGGGTCGAGGACGGAGTAGAGGAGGTCGACGAGGAAGTTCACGATCACGAACCCGGCAGCCACGACGAGCACGCCGGCCTGGATGGTCAGGTAATCGCGGGTGTAGATGGAGCGGACGATCAGGTCGCCGATGCCCCCGAAGACGAAGATGCTCTCGATGATGACGGCGCCACCGATGAGCGCGCCGACGTTGATGCCTGCCACGGTGAGCAGCGAGAAGCTGGACGGCTTCAACGCGTGACGGAAGAGGATGCGTCGCGTCGGAATGCCCTTGGCGCGGGCCGTCCCGATGTAGTCCTCCTGGAGGGTGGCGACCATGTCGGTGCGGAGGAGCCGCATGTAGACGGCGATCTGGCCGGCGGCGAGTGCCAGGGCCGGGAGGAAGAGGCTCTTCACGTGCGCGACGGCATCGACGCTCCACGGGACGAGCCCGGTGGCCGGGAAGAAGTCGACGCCGACCTGACGCCCGAACACGACGACACCGCCGAGCGACAGGAAGAACACCAGGAGCACGGCGAGGATGAAGTTCGGCAGGGCCAACAGGCCGAAGGCCGTCATGTTGGCCCAGCGGTCGAGCCACCCACCGGCGCGGTAGGCGCTGGCGATGCCGAGCGGGATCGCCACGGCGAGCGCCAGGAACTGCGCGACCACCATCAGCTCGAGCGATCGCGGAAGCCGATCGGCGAGCAGCTCGGAGATCGGCACCCGCTGGGTGTACGACTCGCCGAAGTCGCCCTGCACGACGTCACCGAGCCACCGCACGTACCGGACCGGGAGCGGGTCGTCGAGGCGAAGTTCCGCCCGCAGCTCGGCGACGGCTTCGGGGGTGGCGTTCGGACCCAGGATGGCGTTCTCCGGCCCACCGGGGAGCAGGTTGGTGAGCAGGAACGTGAGGAACGACACCACCAAGAGCACGGCCACCAGTTGGGCCAGTCGCTGGAGGAGGTAGCGCCTCACGTCTCGCTCTCCGCTCGCTGCTCCGCTCGCCCGCCTCCCTCGCTCAGCGCGTCACCCACGCCTGGGTCAGGAAGTGGGACGCCCCGATGCCGATCCCGGAGCGAATCCTCTCGCCGCCCGGGGCCGTGTACCCGTTGATCGGGTTGTGCACCACGGGGTTGGCGACGACGGCCCACAGCGTCCAGTTGTTCCACAGGTTGTAGACCTGCTCGCCGAAGCGACGGTTCACGGCCTCGGCCGCCCGCTTCACCTCCGCCGGGTCGTCGGAGTTCTTGATGGTGTCGAGGTTGGTGTCGATCACCTCGTCCTGGATCCGACCGAAGTTCAGGGACAGCGCGGGCGGGGCCGCCGAATTGGCCGAGTGCCACCAGATCTCCTGGAGCATCGGGTCCACGCCGCCGTGGTTGCGCCATCCGAAGGCCTGGAACTCGCCCGTGAGCGCCTTGAGGATGAACTGGCTCTGCTCGATGGTGTCGATGGTGACGGTCACCCCCGCCGCCTCCCACATCTGCTGCAGCAGTTCGGCCGTCACCCGGTTGAAGGGATCGCTGGTGGTGGCGTACCGAACGGTGACGGGGCCGTTCTCGGCCTCGTAGTCGGCCACCAACGCCTTGGCGGCGTCGACATCGAACTTCGGGAACCCCGTCTCCTCGAGGTATCCCACCGTCCCCGGGGGGAAGGGGCCGTTCGCCTCGTCCACGATGCCGGCGTTGCGGGCCCGGATGAGGGTGTCGTTGTCCGTCGCATGGGCCAGCGCCCGGCGGATCCGCACGTCGGCCATCGGGTTGGGCTCGGTCCGCCCGCCGATGGTCGTCGTCTCGCTGCCGACGTGGAGGAGGACGTACGACGTCTCCATGTTGTTGCCGACCTCGAAGCGGTCGAAGTTGGCGTCCTTGCGGAACTTGGCGATCTCGTCGGCGTTCGACGTGTGCATCACGTCGATCTCACCCTTGCGCAGGGCGTTGGACCGGCTCTGGATGTCCTCCAACACCCGGAACTCGACCTCGTCGAGATACGGCAGCCCCTCACGCCAGTAGTTCGGGTTGCGGACGGCGACGAAGCTGTTGCCGTTCCCCGGCGTGTACGACTCGTACATGAAGGGGCCGGTGCCGACCGGCTGGTTCAGGAGCGAGGAGTCCTGGGCGGCTTCCGCCAGCCACTTCGGGGAGGCGACGTAGCCGAGCTGACTCGAGAACACGACCGGAAGGCGGGCGACGGGCTGCGACAAGTTGATCGTGACCGTCTGCCCGCTCGACGTGACGCTCTCGACGTCGCGCAACGCCGTCTGGGTGAGGAGGCTCTTCTGGAGGGCAGCGATGTTGACCGCCACGGCGGCGCCGTCGAGCGACGTGCCGTCGTGGAACTTCACGCCGTCGCGCAGCGTGATCGTCCACTGGGTGTAGTCGTCGTTGTGTTCCCACCCGGTGGCGAGGTTCGGGACGATCTCTCCGTTCTCGTCGACGAGCGCGAGCGTGTCGTAGACCGCCTTCATGATCTGGTGGCCCGACACCGCGCAGACGCAAGCGGCTGGAGCGAACCCACCCGTAGTGTCGGCCTCGAGGCCGTAGACGACCCGGCCACCGACGACGGGCTCCCCGGCGTCGACGAAGTCGCCGGTGCGCACCTCGCCACCGCCGGAGCGCGCCTGCTCGCCGGACGAGGCGTTGTCGCTGCTGGAGCACGCGCCAGCGAGGAGCGCCAGTGCGAGAAGAGCGGCCGCCGGACTCAGCCAGCGCGCCTTGGACGACATGGGTGCCCGCATCAATGCCTCCCGTAGCCCAGTGGATGGGCCGTGCCCACCTCAGCCGGAACGTACGGAGCAACTGGCGAATCGCCAACAACCGCAATCTCAATTGACCCGACCTGACTAGCCCGCCAAACCGGGCACCAGGGACGGTATCTACCGAGCGGAGGTCAGCGGCCCTTCACATCAGCGGGCGATCGGTGCCTACGTCGTACACCACCCGGGTGGCCGCTCCGTCGGCTCGTGCCCCGTCCGTCGGGGGGTGTGGCGTGACCCGCCCGTCGTGCATCAGATGGTCGACGTCGACACCGCGCACGAGCGTCAGGTGGTCGGCGAGCAGGCGGCGGTGACATCGCCACCAGACCGACTCGGAACACATGACGACGACACGTCGCCGGCCCGCCAGATCGACGAGGGCGTCGAGCGCCTCCCTGAACTCCTCCGTCTCCATGTAGTCGGCGTAGGCACGGAAGGCGTCGTTGCGGAGGGCGACGTGGGGCGAGGACTCACTCGGGCGACGGCGGCCGCCGAGCCCCCGTTCCCACCGGTACTCGATCCCCGCCGCGGGCACCCACTCCTCCATCGCCTCCCGGCCGAACTGCGGGTTCCGCCGTGACCCGGGGAAGCTCCGCACGTCGACGAGCACCTCGACGCCCGCACCGCCGAGGAGGGCCGCCAGGTCGTCGGCGGCGAGGGTCCCGTGCCCGATGGTGAGGATGCGCGTCATTCGCCCCGCGCCAACTCGGCGAACAGGTGCGCCTCGGCGGCACACGCCCTGGCGAAGTCGCCCAGGTGCACCGACTCGTCCTCGCCGTGGGCGTTGGTGGCGGGGTCTTCGATGCCGGTGAGCAGGCACGGCACGCCGCCGAACGCCTCGGCGAAGGGCGCGACGAACGGGATGGTGCCGCCACACCCCAAGAGCGCGGGCGGGCGTCCGTACGCCGCTTCCATGGCGCGAGCGGCGGCGGCGAAGGCCGGGCCCGTCGGTTCCGTCGACCAGGCGGGGACGGCGACACCCCGCTCGACGTCGACTTCGGCGCCGAAGGGGGCGTGACGGCGCAGGTGATCCGAGAGCAGCGTCATGACGCGGTCGGGGTCCTGCCCCGGCGCCAACCGCACCGACAGCTTGGCGCGGGCCTGGGCGACGAGCTGGTTCGACGCCTCGTCGAGGCCGGGGGCCTCGATCGCGATCGGCGTGATCGTCGGGTGCATCCAGATGCGCTCCAGGAGCGGCGTGTCGGGATCCCCGGCCCACCGGACGCTGTCGAGCATGCCGGCCTCGGCGCGCAGCGCCTCGGGATCGGCCTCCAGGTCGTCCATGCGCGCCCGCTCCTCCACCGTCATGGCCCGGACATCGTCGGCGAAGCCGTCGACGGCGATCGCTCCGTGCTCGTCGTGGAGGGAGGCGAGCAGGCGGGCGAGGGCAGTGAGGGCGTCGGGGACCGGGCCACCCCACATGCCGGAGTGGACGGGCTGGCGGAGGGTGCGCACGGTCACCACGAGGTCGGCCAGACCCCGCAGTGCGTAGGTGAGGCCGGGCCAGCCGACCTTCCAGTTCGCCACGTCGGTGAGGACGATGACGTCGGCCCGGAGTCGATCGGCGTGGGCAGAGACGAGCTCGGCGAGATGCGGCGAGCCGATCTCCTCCTCCCCTTCCACGATCACCTTCACGTTCACCGGGAGCGCCCCCCGAGCGGCCAACCACGCCCGGACGGCGGCGACGTGGACGAGGATGCCCGCCTTGTCGTCGGCGGCGCCGCGGCCGTAAAGGCGCCCCTCGCGCTCGGTCGGCTCGAACGGCGGCGACGTCCACCGGTGTGGCGTGGCCACGGGCTGGACGTCGTGGTGCGCGTAGAGGAGGACCGTCAGGGCGTCGGTCCCTGCCCCACTCCACTGCGCGAAGACCGACGGCGGGGCCCCGTCGACCTCGAGGAGCGTGACATCGGCGAGCCCGGCGTCGGCGAGGAGGGCGGCGGTGGCTTCGGCCGACCGGCGCACCTCGGCCGGGTCGTGGCCAGGGGCGGAGATCGACGGGATGCGGACCAGCGCTTCGAGCTCGGCGCGGGCGCGGTCCATGTCGAGGGCGGCGAGGACGTCGCCCAGGTCGTGCGGGTCTTCGGCCATGGATCGGAGCATCGCACACCGAGCGGTGTCACACTTCCGCCATGCGGATCGGGGTCACCATGTTCGTCACCGACGTGTCGATGCCGCCGGCCGACCTCGCGCGCGCGGTCGAGGAGCGAGGATTCCACTCGCTGTACCTGCCGGAGCACACGCACATCCCCACCAGCCGGCGGACCCCGGCGCCGACCGGCGACGCCGAGTTGGCAGACGAGTACCGGCGCACGCTCGACCCGTTCGTGGCGCTCACCGCCGCCGCCGCCGTGACGACCCGCCTCCGCGTCGGGACGGGCGTGTCGCTCGTCGCCCAGCGGGACCCGATCGTGACGGCGAAGGAGGTGGCCACCCTCGACCTCGTCTCCGGCGGCCGCTTCACGCTCGGCGTGGGCTACGGGTGGAACCGCGAGGAGATGGAGGACCACGGGGTCGACCCCGCCACCCGGCGCGACCGGGTGCGAGAGCACGTCCTCGCCATGCAGGCACTGTGGTGCAACGACGTGGCGGCGTTCGACGGGACCTTCGTGCGCTTCGAGCCCACGTGGTCGTGGCCGAAGCCGGTGCAGCGACCCTGGCCGCCGATCCTCGTCGGCGGTGCCGCCGGCCCCACCCTGTTCGCCCACATCGCCGAGTTCGCGGACGGCTGGATCCCGATCGGCGGCGCCGGCCTTGGCGAGGCGCTCCCCCGCCTGCGTGACGCCTTCGAGGGGGCCGGGCGCGACCCGTCGACCCTCCAGGTCGTCCCCTTCGGCACCGTCCCGAGCGAGGGCAAGCTCGAGCACTACGCGTCGATCGGCGTCACCGAGGTCGCCCTGCGCATCCCCACCGGCCCCGCCGACACCGTCCTCCCCGTCCTCGACGACCTGGCGAGGTGGGTCGACTCCGTCACGCCTCCCTGACGGCCCCTCCCCTCCTCGTTCTGGGTACGTCCACTGCTCCTATGCGTATGTGAACGCACCCAGAATGCGGACCTTTACTCCCCGTACCCAGGGGCGAGGGGGAGGTCGTGGCGGGCGGCGCGCTCGATCTCGTGCTCCAGCGGCCACGGGTTGGGG
>DATLFW010000400.1:0-4845 GCA_035540775.1 Acidimicrobiia bacterium | reverse complement strand
GTTTGCGGATGACCTCGACCGCTTCTTCCAGCATCTCCTGGCGCACGCTGTTGGCCGGCCACGCGTCGCCGAGAACGTGCTCGTTGAGCCGTTCACCGGTACCGATACCGAAGAAGA
This sequence comes from Acidimicrobiia bacterium, assembly GCA_035540775.1. Lineage (GTDB taxonomy): Bacteria > Actinomycetota > Acidimicrobiia > IMCC26256 > JACPCJ01 > DATLFW01. Next base: position 4,728 of record DATLFW010000400.1, on the reverse strand, counting down.
AGCGGCCCTCGAGCAGCGTGGCGGCGGTGGCAGCGGCGTGCGCCACGATGGCCGGGTGCATGCGGATCGTCGGACAGGTGACGGCGGTACCGATCGGGATCCCCTCGGTGGTCTGGGCGATGGCACCGAGGACGCCCCAGACGAAGGGGCTGGACCCCTGGCGGTTGACCCACGGGTGGAAGTGGTCGGAGATTTGCGCGAAGCCGAAGCCCGTCTCCTCGGCCCGCTGGGCGAAGCGGACGAGGTCCTGCGGCTGATGCTCTTCGCTCGAGAGGTGGTAGCCGATCATGCCCCCGTCATGCCCACGCCCCTGACGACCGGAACGTCCTCCGGTTCTTGGCCCTTCGGCCGCGACGATTCGCCGGAGCGGAGGCCACGTTCGGCGGGCTTGCGGGAAATGACGTGGGCCTGTGGAGTCCTCTCCGCATCGGTGGCGGCTCGTATCAGGCGCGCCACCTCGACGAAACCAGCCGCGTCCAAAGCACCGGCAACACCGTCAGGCGTGAGCCGGTAGAAGTCGAGCGCCACCTCCTGGCCGAACGCCTCGTCGAGACGCAACACGTCAGTTCCGACCTGGAACGCCAGGAGCAGGCAGCCGCCCGGACGAAGTGCCCGCCGGAATTCGGCGAGAACGGCGGGGAGGCGGTCGGGTGGCAGATGGATGACCGAGTACCACGCGACCACCCCGCCGAGCACGTCGTCGCGGATCGGCAATGCCGTCATCGACCCTTCGACGAAAGGCAGGTGCGGATGCGTCCGTGAGGCGAGCGTCACCATCCCCCGCGACAGGTCGACGCCAAATGCATCGCCGCCAAGGGAGTCGAGGAACGCGGTCACGTTCCCCGGGCCGCTCCCAACATCGGCGATCCGACCACCGCCGCCCTCGGAGACCAGCTCGGCGAACGCCTGGAGGATGGAGCGTGCGCACGGCTGGGCGGCGAGTTCGGCGACGAATCGCTCTGCATACGGAACGGCGATGGCGTCGTAGGCCGCACGCGTCGCGGCCAGGACGGCGGCCGCATTCTTCTCCTCGGCGCCATCGTCGTGCCGGTCGTTCACGGTGTCATGTCTGACGCGAACTTGGCCTCCGGAACCGCGCATCGCCCTGCACAAAGGGCCAAGAACGGCGCTAGAAGCCGACGTCGACGGGGCGAACGATGTCGAGCCAGAGGGCGGAGATGCCGATGAACAGCAGCACCGCCACCACCAGCGCCGCCACCGGCATGATCTTCGCCATGTCGACCTGCACCGGGCGTCCCTTCACCATGGAGGCGATCTTCTCGTAGGTGGCGATCGCCACGTGCCCGCCGTCGAAAGGCGGCACCGGGAGCATGTTGAACACGCCCACGAAGATGTTGATGAGGGCAAGGAAGGTGAGTACCTCCCGGATGCCTTCCTCGACAGCCTGCGAGGCCACCTGCGTGGCGCCCACCGGTGAAAGAAACCGGGTGTCGTCGGACGGTTCCTCGGCCCCCGTCAGCGACTCCGTGTAGCTCGACAGGTTCGACGGCGTGAAGAACCGGCCGACGGCGAGGAGCGATTCGCGGGCAATGGTCGCCGTGTCGGCGACCGCCTTGCCCGCCGCCTCAGGCAACGGCTCGGTTCGGTCGACCACCTCGGGGCCGACCCCGAGGAACGCCACCCGCTCGTCGTCGACGTCGGGGTGCTGCGCCGTCACGACCGGGATCTCGAGCCGCTCCCCGTCGCGCTCCACGGTGACGACGACCCGAGCGCCGGGTTCGAAGTCGGAGACGATGCCGAGCACGTCGCGCCACTCCTCGACCCGCTCGCCGGCGACGGACACGACCCGGTCGCCTTCCTGGATCCCGGCGGCGGCGGCGGGAGCCCCCTCGACCAGACGCCCGACCACCGGAAGGGTCTCGGGAACGCCGATGAAGGCGAAGATGGCGAAGAGCATCACGATCGCGAGCAGGAAGTGCGTCACCGATCCGGCGACCGCCACCATCAACCGGTTGTGGTACGGCTTCGACCGGTAGGTCCGCGGCTCGTCTTCCGGCTCGACCTCCTCGAGGTTGTGCATGCCGACGATGCGCACGTAGCCGCCGGCCGGGATCGCCTTCACCCCGTACTCCGTCTCGCCCCGCCGCACCGACCACAGCCGGGGGCCGAACCCGAGGAAGAACTCGGTCACCTTCATGTCGGACCACTTGGCCGTGAAGTAGTGCCCGGCCTCGTGGAGCATGATCATGAGGATGATGCCGAAGAGGACGGCGATGGTGCCGAGCACGCTCGGCTTCAGCACCCCGAGCACCAAGAGGCCGGCAACGACGGCCAGGACGACGGCCGCCGTCCGGCGGGCCTCGAACCGGCCCTCGAAAGGATCCCTCATTCGGTCGACCTCGCCACTTCGTACGCCTCGAGCGCCCGTCGCGCTTCCTCGCGGGCGGCGAGGTCGGCGTCGAGGATCTCGCCGAGGCTAGTCACCGGCTGGCCGCCGACGGTGTCGAGCACCGACTCGACCACCTCGGCGATCGACAGCCATCCGATCCTCCCGGTGAGGAAGGCCTCGACGGCGATCTCGTTGGCGGCGCTGACGACCGCAGGCGCCGATCCGCCCTCGGCCGCCGCCCGGTAGGCGACCGCCAGGCACCGGAACGTGTCGACGTCGGGCGACGCAAAGGTGAGTTCGCCGAGAGTCGTCCAGTCGATGGCCCCGACCGGCTGCGCCACGCGGTCGGGCGCTGCCAGGGCGTAGGCGATCGGCAGCCGCATGTCGGGCATCGACAGTTGGGCGATCGTCGCTCCGTCGGTGAACTCCACCATGCCGTGCACGACCGACTGCGGATGCACCACCACCTCGATCTGGTCGACGTCGAGGTCGAAGAGCTCCCGTGCCTCGATCACCTCGAGGCCCTTGTTCATCAGCGTCGACGAATCAACGGTGATCTTCGGCCCCATCGACCAGGTCGGGTGGGCGAGGGCATCGTCGACCGTGACCGAGGCCAGGTCGGCACGGGTGCGGCCCCGGAACGGACCGCCGCTCGCCGTCAGCACCACGCGGCGCACCCGCTCACGGGGGCCGGCCAGCATCGCCTGGTAGACGGCCGAGTGCTCCGAGTCGACCGGCACGATCTCGCCACCGCCTCGCTCGCGGGCGGCTCGGGCGACGGGGCCGGCGGCGATCAGGCTCTCCTTGTTGGCCAGCGCCAGGCGCTTCCCCGACTCGAGCGCCGCCATCGTGGCGGGCAGACCGGCGAATCCGACCACGGCGTTCAGGACGATGTCGGCCTCGTCGAGGGCGGCCAGTTCCGCCAACGCTTCGCCGTCGTCGCCGCAGACCCGAGCTCGCTCGGACGGCACGCCGAACTCCGCCGCCTGCGCCTCGAGGGCGTCTCGATCGCGCCCGACGGCCAGCGCCACCACCCGGTAGTGCCCAGGGTTCGACCGCACGACGTCGAGCGCCTGCGTGCCGACTGACCCGCTCGAGCCGAGCACGGCGACGCCGATCGGGTCTGCGGAGGTCGTCCCCACGCTCGCGGCCAGGTCAGAAGAGATCGAGCACCCGCACGAGGTAGAAGGCCACGGGGAGCGACAGGAGGATGGCGTCGAAGCGGTCCATCACCCCGCCGTGGCCCGGGATGAGGCTCGAGAAGTCCTTGATCCCCATGTCGCGCTTCAGCATCGACTCGAGAAAGTCACCGAGCGGAGCCGAGAGACCGACGAGCAGGCCCAGCCAGAGCGCGCTCCCGATGTCCCAAGGGTGGATCATCCGAACGATGATCAGACCGGCGAGGAGGGAGCCGACCATGCCGGCGATCAGCCCCTCGACGGTCTTGTTGGGCGAGATGGCGGGCGCCACCCGGCGGGTGCCGACCTGCGACCCGACGGCGTAGCCGAAGACGTCGTAGACGACGGCCGTGATGATCACGCCGAGCAACATTCCGACGCCGTTGGGGAAGGCCAAGAGCAGGCCGCCGAAGCCGGCGAGGGTTCCGACGTAGAGGAACGGCAAGAACGTCATGGCGATGTTCACCGTCGGCCTGGCGTCCTCGGCCCGGATCAAGAACCAGACGAAGGTCGTGACGGCCACCAGCGCCATGACCAGCGGGAAGGCCTCGAATCCACGGTCGTAGCCGGCCAGGACGAGCCCGGCCGTCCCGGCAAGCCCCACCGGCGTGGCCGGGCGGTAGCCCCGGGCTCGCAGGGCGGCGTACACCTCGGCGGTTGCCATGGCAGCGACGATCGCCACCAGCCAGGCGGCCGGGCCTCGACCCCACGAGAAGAGGAGCAGGGCAGCCACACCCATGGCGACGCCCGTCACGATGGCCTTCGTCAGGTCGCGCTCGTCGCCCTTCGGGGCGAGGGGCGTCGGTTCCGGCATGCCTGGCTCGAGCATCCCCTCGCCCGGCGGACGGCCGACCGGCCGAGGACGGCCGGGCACCGGCGGCCGGCCCGGCCCCGGACGACCCGGCGGTGCCGACGCGGCGGGACGACCGGCAGCAGGCGGCGCCGTCGGCGGCGGAGTGGGAGGCACGGGCGGCGCGGGGCTCGGCACGTCGGCGCGGCCCGGGCGCGCCATCCGGCGCCGCTCCTCGACCTGCCGTTCGAAAGCCTCGTCGTCGTCCTCCTCGGGCCGGGGCCCGGCAATCCCGCCTCGCGTCGGCAGCACTGCCTCGTCGTCGCCACCGTCGTCGGCGAGATGGCCCACCCCGCCGTCGTCGTCGTCTTCCCAGTCGCTGTCGACGTCGCGGTAGCGGGGCTGGGGTC
>DATLFW010000399.1:0-4229 GCA_035540775.1 Acidimicrobiia bacterium | reverse complement strand
ACCCTGGCAGGGCGCCCACGGACGTCGACCCTCGGGGCCGCCCAGCGTGAGGATCCTCAAACCGGAACCGGAACACGGCGATCGCGTGCCCGTGCGCTGGGAGGTGCACGCTTCCTGGGCGCTGTTCTTCGGGATCGCCCTTCTCATGCTGGGGAACGGGCTGCAGGGGACGCTCCTCGGCGTGCGCGCCAAGATCGAGGGGTTCGCCACCGCGTCCATCGGCGTCCTCATGTCCGGCTACTACGCCGGCTATCTCCTCGGCTCCGTCCAGACCCCCCGGCTGCTCTCGCGGGTCGGCCACATCCGGGTGTTCGCCGCCCTGGCGTCCCTCGCGTCGGGTGCCGTGCTCCTGCACGTCGTCGCTGTGCACCCGGTGCCCTGGGTCTTCCTCCGTCTGGCCAGCGGATTCGCCATCGCAGGCCTCTTCGTCGTCGCCGAGAGCTGGCTCAACGACCGGGCGACGAACGAGAACCGCGGCCGCCTGCTCAGCGTCTACATGGTCGTGCTGATGGGCGGCCTGGGCGCCGGGCAGTTCCTCTTGAATGCCGCGCCGCCGTCGGGATTCGAGCTCTTCATCCTCGCCTCGGTGCTGCTCTCGTTCGCCCTGGTGCCGATCAGCCTGACGGCCAAGCCGGGGCCCGAGATTCCCCGGCTCACCGGCCTGGCGCCCCGCGCCGTCTTCCGGGCTGCGCCGCTCGGCGTCGTCACTGCCGTCATGACCGGCGTCTCGTACTCCACCCTCTTCGCCATCGGGCCGGTCTATGCCACCACCGTCGGCCTCGACCCGGCGGCGGTTTCGGTGTTCATGGCGGCGACGATCTTCGGCGGTGTGGTCGTCCAGATCCCGCTCGGAACGCTCTCCGACCAGACGGATCGACGCATCGTCATCGTGGGAGCGGCGGCGGGGGCCGCAGGCCTGGCCGTCGTCGGCGCCCTCGTCGTCGGCGCCTCCCCGGGGCCGCTGACCGCCCTGGCCGCGCTCCTCGGCGGGCTGGCCGTGCCGCTCTACTCCCTCGGTGTCGCCCACACCAACGACTACCTCGACGCCGACCTGCGGGCGTCGGCCAGCGGCACGCTCGTCCTCCTGAACGGCGTCGGCGCCACCGTCGGCCCGCTCGCCGTGTCGAGCTTGATGGCCGCGTTCGGCGCCGACGCCTTCTTCTGGTTCCTGGCGGCCACCCACGTCGTCGTCGCGGCCTACGCGCTGTGGCGCATCACCCGGCGTGCCGCGGTGGCCGAGGACGAGCGGGCGCACTACGAGCCGCTGGCGGCGCGGGCGACCCCGGTGGTCACGGCCATGCTCGAGGACGAGGCGACCGATAGCGTGCCGGCATGACCGAAGTGGTGAATCACGACGAAAGCGCCCCGACCGGCCGGACGCTCGCCGAGGTCGGGGCCGGCCTCGACATGCCGCTCCGGGAGGCGATGGAAACCCAGCGGGCGATCCGCCGCCTCCTTCCCGACCCCGTCGACGACGACGTCATCCGGCGTTGCATCGAACTGGCGCTGAAGGCCCCCACTGGCTCGAACGGCCAGAACTGGGAGTTCGTGGTGGTGAAGGATGCCGAGACGAAGGCGGCCTTCGCCAAGCAGTACCGCAAGATCTGGAAGATCTACGGCGGCATCGGGCGGCGGGTCACGCGCAACGACCCGCCCATGCGGCGGATCCTCGACGCCGTCGAATGGCAGATCGACCACTTCGAGGAGGTGCCCGTCGTCGTCGTCGCCTGCCTCCGCGGCTGGCGCGCGCCGGGCCTTCCGATGCCGGCGATCGGGGCATCGAGCTACTACGGCTCGATCTACCCGAGCGTCCAGAACCTCCTCCTGGCCGCCCGGGCGATGGGCCTCGGCGCCGCCCTCATCACGTTGCCCCTCTACAACGTGCGCAAGGCCCGGCGGCTCCTCGGGCTGCCGATCAGCGTCATGCCGTGTGCGATGGTGCCGATGGGGTGGCCGCGCGGCCGCTACGGGCCGACGACCCGCAAGCCCGTCGACACCGTCCTCCACCTCGACCGCTACGGCACGCCCTTCCCGTCCACCTGAGGTGTGTGCGTATGGCGTCGCTCTATGCGCGACGCCATACGCACACACGAAGGTGGGTCAGCCGTCCCAGCGGTAGGTGGCCTGGCAGGAGCCGTCGATCGGCCAGCGCTCGTCGGGCCGGTCGTACGCCGACGTCGTGCAGACGTCGATCACGGTGCCGAACCGGAAGAAGTGGTCCTTCTGGCGCTGGGCGTCGCTGTCACGCCGCGGCGTCTCGTGCGGGTCGCGCCCACCCGTCGGCGGCACGTTCTCGAGCGGCGGGGCCGGCGTGCCCGAGTCCCACATCATGAGCGCCGACCCGGCGTGCTCGTAACCCGGCTCGTCGAGACGGTCGATGAGCGCGAACGGCGGGTCGTCGGTGTGCCTCGGCGGCGGCGGCCAGTGGACGGCGGCGCCGATGGTGCGAGCCTCGACCTCGGCCGTCACCTGCGCCACCTGGTGGTCGCCGAAGCCGACATGCAACAACACGCGGTGCTCCGGCGTCCCGGGGTAGGGCCGGTCGGTCATGTGGTGGGCGTAGCCGTTGGCCTCGGCGCGGTCCCACAGGATCTGGATGAGCGAGAAGACGAGCGAGCGGTCGAGTTCGTCGGCGTAGAACGGGTACTGGAGGGTCGCGAACGGCTCGTAGTCCTTCGATCGACGAAGGAGCGTCGAGTAGTTCATGCCGGGCACGCCGAGCGTCGCCCGGGTGAAGTCCTGGGCGACGGCCGTGAGGCCACCGCCCATGATCCCCCCCTGGGAGTTGCCGTCGTAGACGACCAGGTCGTGGTCGACGAGCGGCTGCCCGTCGAGGCGGAAGGCGTCGTGGGCGGCGAAGCCGTCGGGGTGGCTCATGAGGCGGGAGAGGAAGAGGAAGTTCAGCATCCCCTGTTGGCCCCGGTCCGGGATGAGGTGGAAGTTCGACAGGTCAGGGACGATGAGCGCAAGGATCGTCGGCAGGTCCTCGGAGGTCATGCCGAGCCAGTCGGTGGCGCAGTACGTCCAGCGGAAGTCGTTGCCGAACTGGGCGTGGACGGAGGCGTTCAGCTCGTCCTGGCCACCGAGGAGGCCGTGTCCGTAGACCGACAGGCCCGTCGGGACGACGTCGCCGTTCTCGTCGTACTGCGGCGGCGGGACGAGACAGGTGAAGGTGGCCGGCTGGTCGGTCGGCTGGCGCATCGGCTGGCCGGTGACGGGGTCGTAGGCCATGCGGGCGCCGGGCGTCGGCGTCGACACGTACCGCGGCACCTGGAACTCGCCCTGGATGCGCCGGAACAGGTTGCCGTTCACGTTCTCCTCGACGGAGGTGACGGTGAACGCGGGCGCCGCGCCGTCGAGGGAGGCGAACGCGTCGTCGCGCATGTGCAGCATGCGCCCGGCCAGGTTCTCGGCCGACGCCACCGTGAAGTCCCACGCCAGCCACACCTCGTCACGCTCGATGGCGGGGTGGGCGGCGGCGATCTCGGGCCACACCAGGGCGTCGAGGTGGGCCTTGCGGGCGGCGAAGAGGGTGTCTTCCACCGTCTTGTCGTCGTCGGAGAGCGCCGCAAAGACGGGGTTTTCCGGGATGGGAGCGCCGGTGGCGTCCTTCATGCTGCGCAGCACCACGACGTAGCGGTGGCCTTCCTTCCAGTTGACGGCGGGCCGGATCAGCAGCGCCCGGCCGTTGTCGGGGTCGTGGAGGGGCGGCGACTCGGGGGGCTGGACGCCCTCGACGTTGCCGCCGCCGTACTGCCCGTCGACGGTGGCGTCGAGCTCGGCCCACACCGGGTGTCGCTTCGGGGGGCGGTTGCCGTCGGGGTCGATCTCGAGAACGGTGACGGCCGAGTCGGGCGCCAGGGAGTCCTCGATGCGGGTGATCGGAGGGAGGTTCGTGTGCTCGACGGAGATGCCGGGGACCTTCACCACGACGAGCTGACCGGGGGAGTAGCCGTCGTTGCGGTTCCACTCCGTCGGGTCGATCGGCTTCCCGGCGACGTTGCGCGGCATCGAGAGCGGGTGGAGGTCGAGGCGCTTCCCGGTGGGAGTGGAGGCGTCGGCCCGCACGAAGTGGTCGTTCGGGAAGGGGAGCAGGCAGGCATGGGGGTCGATCGGGTCACAGCGGTCGGCGGTGGCGACGTCGAGGGCCAGACCCGCCGGGCCGTCGACCTGCTGCGGGCCGAGCGGGCCGCCCGGGATCCCGTGCCCCGACGCCGTCTGGATTCCCG
>DATLFW010000398.1:0-2293 GCA_035540775.1 Acidimicrobiia bacterium | reverse complement strand
CTGATGATCATGGGGATCTCGGTGGTGGAATCCACGGTGCGCTCCCGAGCGGCGAGAAATCTGACGGGTCGTCAGGTTTCACTGTAGCGCCGTCCTCGGCGAGCGCCCAACGGCATCACCCTCGGGGCGTCACCTCGAGGTACGCCACGTCCTCGTCGGGCTCGCCGAGAAGGCGCTCGAAGATCCGCCGGTCCATCCCGTAGGCGCTCGCGAGCGCCTCCTCCGCCCGGCCCCACTCGGCGGCCGCCAGCAGGCGCGCCGTCCCCCGCACCGCCGGGCCGACGGGCTTTCCTCGCATCGTCGACGGCGCCAAAAGCGCGGACCCGTTGTTGCGCACCCGCTTCGACTTCCCGGCGTGGGTCACCGTCTTCACGTAGGCCCGCCCGTCGCTGTCGAGGGCGAACCACACCGGCGACGGAACGGGAGTGCCGTCACGCCGGAAGGTCACGAGCAGGGCGTACGGACGGCCCCGGAGCGAGTCGAAGTCGCCGTCGACGGCGCCGTCGTCGGAGACCGAGAAGGCGGCCGGGTGCCGGAGGCGGTCGAACATCCGGTCACCGAGGCGGGCGAGCCGCGAGCGCACTCCCACGCCGGCCATCCTCGCACGGCTCGCCCCGGTCAGGAGGCGGCGTCGCCCTCGGCGTCGCGCACGGCCATGATCTGCACGGCCTCACGAAGCAGGATCGGGACACCGCGTTGATGTGCACGAGAGACCGGTCCCCACACCACCGGCGCCAGCCGGGTGGTGTAACGGACGGCCAACGAGAGCGAGACGGCGTCGGGGTCGACGGTCACCACCGCCCGCCCGGTGAAGAGCGGGGCGTCGACGCTCGCCCGCACCCAGTCGTCGCCGCCGCCGTCGATCGTCCAACCGCCCGCGTGGTCCGGCGAACCGAGGGGGCCGAGTCGCAACCCGAGCAGGCGCCACAGCACCCGCCCACCGCGCATGGTGGGAGCGTGCTCCATGATGGCCCTCGCCCACTCCGCCGGAGCGTGCCGGCGGGCGTCGGGCGCCTCCACCGTGAACAGGTCGACGTAGTCGAGGTCGGTCAGGGCGTGGAGCGAGCGGACCGTTTCCGGAACGTCGGGGTGCTGCGTCACGCGGGCCATGGCGCCTCATTGTGGTAGCCCGTCACCATGTCGGCGCACCGGGGATGGTGGAGTCGGTGGTGGGTGCAGGCCGCACTCGTCGCCGCGGTCGTCCTCGTCTACGGGCAGATCCGCACCCTCGCCGAGGGCTCTTCCGACGAGGCGCTCGCGAACGCCCTCGACGTGGTCGGCCTCCAACGCACCCTCGGTCTCCTCCACGAGGAGACGCTCCAGGAATGGCTGACGGGATGGGAGCCGGTCACGCGCGCCTGGAACGTCTTCTACGGCCTCGCTCACGACGCGGCCGGCTACCTCGCGCTGATCTTTCTGTGGCGGCGGTCGTCGCACGCCCGCGAGCCGTACCGCTTCTGGCGCAACGTCGCGGGCTGGATGCTCGCCCTCGGACTCGTGGGCTTCTTCACCTACCCGATCACCCCGCCCCGGCTGATGCCGCCCGAGTACGGGTTCGTCGACACCGGCGTCGAGGTGGGCGGGATCGGCCCGATCCAGGGCGCGACCGAGGACGCCGGAGGCAACCGCTTCGCCGCCATGCCGAGCCTCCACGTCGGCCGGGCGGCGTGGGTGGCGGTTGCGGTGGCGCCGATCGTGCGCCGGCGCCGGTGGCGGGCCGTCGTCATCGCCTACCCCTTCGCCATGCTCCTGGCGACCATGGTCACGGCGAACCACTGGCTCCTCGACGGCGTGGCGGGCGTCGCCGTCCTCGGCATCGCCTACGCAATCGAACGCGCCCGCCGCCGCGCCTTCAATCGTGTGTGCGTACCACGTCGCGCATAGCGAGACGGAGTACGCACACACGGTTCGGGGCGGGGATCAGTCGACGCGACCCTCGACGGCGTCGTCGCCGTAGAGCAGGCGGGCGAAGACCTCGAGGTCGGGCCCCCGGCGCAGGGCGTGGCCGCCGTCGACGCCGAGGCACTGCCCGGTGATCCACGACGACTCCGGCCCGGCGAGGAACCGCACGGCGGCCGCCACGTCTTCCACCGTCCCGAGACGAGCCAGCGGCATCTGGGCCAGGTAGTCGGCGACGATGTCCTCGTTGGAGTGGAGCGGAGTGGCCATTTCGGTCGGCACCAGCCCCGGCCGGACGGCGTTCACCCGGATTCCCGCCATGCCCAACTCGTCGGCAGCGTTCTGGACCAGCGTCTCCAGCCCGGCTTTGCTCACCGAATACGGCGACATGTAG
>DATLFW010000397.1:0-3900 GCA_035540775.1 Acidimicrobiia bacterium | reverse complement strand
GTCGCTGATCTCGCTGGTGCCCCGGCTGCGAAGATCTTGGACCGACACGGGCGTGACGCTCTCCACGACATCGAGACGGCAGCGCTGCACGAGGCTCTCGACAGCGAAGCGCCCGCCGTGATCACCGCCGCCGCTGCCACGGTGCTCGACGAACGGGCGCGAGCGCGGCTCCAGGACGAAGCGCTCGTGGTGTGGGTCCGCGCCGCCCCCGCCGTGCTCGCCGAGCGGGCGGCAGCGGGCGATCCGCGCCCCGGTCTCGAGGGCGACGAGTCGGACGTTGCGCAACTCGCCCGCATGGCCGCGGAGCGAGCGTCCCTGTTCCGGGAGGTCGCCGATGTCGTTGTCGACACGGACCGGACACCGGTCGACGAGGCGGTCACGTCCATCGCGGCGGGCTTGTCGAGGCCGGGCTAAGCGTCACTCGCGGTCGATCTCGGCGGTCGACGGGGCGTGACCGCCTGGAGGGGAGCGGGTAGGAGGCGTGGAAGGAGGTTCTCATGCCGGCTGTCAACGTCGTCCTACCCGCGGAACCGATTCGGTCGCTCGACGCCTACCGAGCGTCGGGTGGGGGCGAAGCCCTCGACGCCGCTTCCCGCCTCGGTCCCGACGGCGTCATCGAGGAGTTGGAAGCGTCGGGGCTGCGGGGCCGAGGCGGCGCCGGGTTTCCGACGGGGCGGAAGTGGAGGAGCATCGCCTCCGCCCCGGGCACCCACCGGTACGTCGCGTGCAACGCGGCCGAAGGCGAACCCGCCACGTTCAAGGACCGCGAGATTCTGCGACGCAACCCGTACCAGGTCATCGAAGGGCTCGCCGTCGCCGCCGCAGCCGTCGGGGCCCGGGAGGCCTACATCGGGATCAAGGCCTCCTTCGAGCGAGAGCGCGCCGCGCTGACCACGGCAGCACGCGAGATGGCCGACAACGGCCTCCTCGGCGGCATCGCCTCCGTCACCATCGTCGAGGGGCCCGAGGAGTACCTGTTCGGAGAGGAGACTGGTCTCCTCGAGGTCATCGAGGGTGGCGACCCCCTTCCCCGCCTCTTCCCCCCGTACGTCCACGGCCTCTTCTCGACCTCTCCGCAGATGGGATGGTCGGCGTCACGACAGCAGGCCGGACACGAACACGGACACGAGTCCAACCCGACGCTCGTGAACAACGTCGAGACCCTGGCCAACGTCACTCACATCCTGGCCAACGGGGCCGGCTGGTTCCGCCAGTTCGGTACGCCCCAGTCGCCCGGCACCGTCGTCGTCACCGTCGTCGGCGACGTCACCACGCCGCTCGTCGTCGAAGTGCCGATGGGCACTCCCCTCTCCGACGTCCTCGACCTCGCCGGCGGTCCAACCAAGGGTCGGCGCTTCAAGGCCGCCCTGTCCGGCGTCGCGAACCCCTTCCTCCCGAGCGAGTTCTTCGACGCCAACCTGACGTACGAGGCCATGGACGCGTTGGGAACCGGGCTGGGGGCGGCGGGCTTCGCCGTCTACGACGACTCAGCCTGCATGGTCGCCCTCGCCGCCCTGGTCTCGCGCTTTCTCTACGTGGAGTCGTGCAACCAGTGCCCGCCCTGCAAGTTCGGAAGCGGGGAACTGACCGAGTACCTGGCGCGGATCGAGGCGGGCGAGGGAACCGAAGGCGACCTCGAGCTCATGCACGCGCGGCTCAAGACGGTGACCGACGGCAACCGGTGCTACCTCCCGGTCCAGGAGCAACGGGTGGTGTCGAGCCTCCTCCAGACGTTCCCCGAGGAGGTGGCGGCGCATCTCGACGGGCGGGGATGTCCCCTCCCCCGCCGGCTCGTGCTCCCGAAGATCGTGGACCTGGACGGCGGCGAGGTCGTCTACGACGAGCAACAGCAGCGGAAGCGACCCGACTGGACGTACGCGGACGAGCCGATCCTCACTGCCCCCTTGCCTCACCCGCGCTCGCCCGGGGCGGAACCCCCGGGATAGTCACTCGGGCCACGGGGTAGATGCGCCCTCGCCCGGGTCGGCGTGCTCGTCGACGTCGGGCCACGGGACGTGGTGGTCGAAGCCCAGTTCGCGACGGAGATCCCAGGGGGACGCGTACTCCCGGTCGGGAAGATCGCTCAGCGAGCCGACGAGGTCGTCGGTTGCTCCTCGATCCCGCGCCTCCTGCACGAGATCGGCCTTCGTCGACGGGTAGTGCACGTGAAGCAGGACGGCCTGGAACTCGGCCAGCGCGACGTCGTCCATGCCGCGCAACGTGCCCGCGCCTCACGCCTGGCAAACCTCAGACGCGTTCGAGGAGGCGCTCTTCGAGAACGACCGGAAGGGAGAGCGTCTTGTATCCGGCGTCGTCGAAGAGCACGACCACGCGCTCGTCGACGGAGCGCAACACGCTGCCCCGCCCCCACTCGCGATGCTCGACGCGGGTCCCCGTCTCGAAGGTGCCGTTGCGCTCGCCGGCCGTCGACCGGCCACTCTCGCAGTTGTCGCAGAACCCGCACCGTTCTTCGAACGGCTCGCCGAAGTACGGAAGCAGGACCTGACGGCGGCAGTCGTTGGTCTCGCCGAAGGCGCGCATCATCTCGAGGCGCGACTCCCGCACCTTCCGGCGGGTCTCCTCGGCGTCGATCGCCTCCGACGCCACGGCGTCCAGTTCGCCGGAGCGCGGGCCGGCGAAGACCTCGCCGCTCGTCGTTACTTCCACGGCGCCGAGTTGCTGGAACAGGTTGAGGACTGCCGTGGTGCGGCGACGCGACAGCCCGGAGCCGGCGGTCGCATCCTCGACGATGGTCGGCATACCGATGTCGTTCAGGGCAGCCACCACGCGCACGACGTGCTCGGGGTGCACCTGCGTGCGCCCACCGAGGAACCGTCGAAGCGAGAGATCTTCCGGAAGGAAGAACAGGCACGCCGCCGCCGTCTCCCCGTCGCGACCGGCCCTGCCGATCTCCTGGTAGTACGCATCGAGGCTGTCGCTCGCCTGGTGATGGAAGACGAATCGCACGTTCGGCTTGTCGATGCCCATCCCGAAGGCCGTCGTCGCGACCACGACGTCGAGGGCGTCGCGCATGAAGGCGTCCTGGATCTCGTGACGCCGCCGAGCACCGAGACCGGCGTGGTAGGCGCGAGCGTTCCACCCTTCCTTGCGCAGCAGCTCCGCCAGTTCCTCGGTGTTGCGGCGCGTGCCCGAGTAGACGATGCCGGGTGACGACGCGCGATGCAGGGCGTCGAGCAGCGCCGCCCGCTTCGACGATTCGTCCTCCAGCCGCACCGCCGACAGGTGCAGGTTCGGGCGGTCGAAGCCGCGGACCACGAGTTCGGGGTCGCGCAGGCCGAGGGAGCGACAGATGTCGTCGCGGACGGGCGGGGCGGCGGTGGCTGTCAACGCGACGACGACGGGATGGCCGAGTTCGGCGATCACCGACCCCAGGCGAAGGTATGCCGGCCGGAAGTCGTGACCCCAGGCGCTCACGCAGTGCGCCTCGTCGACAGCGACGAGCGACGGGGGACGGCGACGCAACGCGTCGAGCGTCCCTTCGGCAAACAGCTGCTCGGGGGCGAGGAACAGGAACTCCACGTCTCCGGAGGTCGCCGCTTCGAGCGCCTCGCGCCGCTCTCGGTCGGGGCGCGTCGAGTTCGCCTCGTCGGCGTTCCCGACCCCGAGCTCGTCGAGCGCACTCACCTGGTCGCGCTGAAGGGCGATGAGCGGCGACACCACGACGGTCGGCCCGTCGATGAGGAGGCCGGCCAGCTGGTAGACGGCCGACTTCCCACTGGCGGTGGGCATGACGACGAGCGTGTCGCGACCGGAGACCAGCGCCCGCACGGCGTCGGCCTGCCCCGGCAACAGTTCGTCGTATCCGAAGTGTCGGTGGGCCTCGTGCCGCAGTCGTGCGTCGCTGAGCGTCGGAGGGGTCGCCATGGACGGCACGCATAC
>DATLFW010000396.1:0-3740 GCA_035540775.1 Acidimicrobiia bacterium | reverse complement strand
GCGTCGGAGCGAGGGGTTGGGACCCTCCCCGAATCCGAGCGACGTGTAGAGCCCGGCGCCCTCGGGGGTGGCGTGGAGTTCGGCGGCGGTCACGCCACGCTCGTCCAGCCACGCCAGGACCGCCTCCATCACGGCGCGAGCGTGCCCGCGTCGCCGGTGGCCGGGATCGGTGGCGACGTACTGCACGTATCCCCAACACCCCGTCGGGTTGGACGGGCTGGGGAGGCGGTCGTGGAGGCTGACGGCGGCGCTCGCCACCACCCGGCCCGGCACGCCGGGGTCGTCGACGACGAAGGCGGCGCACGTGTCGCCGAGACGCTCGGCGAGGGCCGCTTCGGCCACCTCCCTCCACGGCCCGCCGACCGCCTGGCCCATCGACTCGAACATCAGGGCGCCCATGCGGACGACTTCGGGGATGTCGTCGGACGTCGCTGGCCGGGCGGTACTCACTCCTCGTCGTCGGTGTCGACGGCCTCGTGCGGATACTGCGAGGCGCACGACAGGCACCACATCTCGACCTCGTCCATGAGTTGGGTCGACGCCGGGGTGTCCCACGATTCGGGCGTGACGTACATGCGGCGGACGGCCATCAGCTCGTCGTCGGGCGTTCCGCAGTTCTCGCACGCACGCTCCATGAGCAGGGGAGCCTACCGTCGTCGTAGAATGAGTCAGTGCCGCCGGGAGCCGTGTGTGCCCTGGACGGTGGAGGTAGACCGATGCGCAAGTCTCTGACGGCGCCCGACGTCCGCTCCCGAAAGGGCGAGGGCAGCCCGCTCGTCATGGTCACCGCCTACGACGCTCCCACCGCGCGTGTGGCCGACGCCGCCGGCGTCGACATGATCCTGGTGGGCGACTCCGTCGCCATGGTGGTGCTCGGCTACGACGACACGCTCCAGGTCGGTGTCGATGACATCGCCCACCACACCGGGGCGGTCGTCCGCGGCCTGGCAGGGGAGCGTGGCACCGAGCGCGCCACGCCCCAGCCGTTGGTCGTCGCCGACCTCCCGTGGATGAGCTACCACGTCTCCCGCGAAGACACCGTCCGCAACGCGGCCGCCCTCGTCCGGGCCGGCGCCGCCGCGGTGAAGCTCGAGGGTGGCGCCAAGCGTCTCCCGGCCGTCGCCGCCATCGTCGACGCCGAGATCCCGGTGATGGGACACCTCGGTCTCACGCCCCAGTCGGTCCACGCGCTGGGCGGATACAAGGTGCAGGGCAAGGCGTTCGATGCCGCCCAGGCCCTCATCGACGACGCCGTCGCACTTGCCGAGGCCGGGTGCTTCTCGATCGTCCTCGAGTGCGTTCCCGACGAGGTGGCGCGCGCCGTCACCGCCGCCGTCGACGTGCCGACCATCGGCATCGGGGCCGGCCCGCACTGCGACGGCCAGGTGCTCGTCTTCCACGATCTCACCGGCCTCGAAGACCGCATCCAGCCGAAGTTCGTGCGCCGCTACGCCAGCCTGAAGGGCGACGCCACCGCCGCCGTGGCCGCCTTCGCCGCCGACGTGCGCGAGGGCCGCTTCCCGACCGCCGAGGAGTCGTACGGCGTGAGCCGCGAGCTCGGCGAGACGCTCGGTCTCTACGGAGCGCAGACGGCGTGATGCCGGGGCCGGGGGAGACGACCCCCGAGGGTGACGCCTCTCCCGGCGATCTGGCCGCTGGCCTCCTCCGCACGCTCTGGCCGTGGCTGCTCGCCGGCGTGGCCGTCCTCGGCTTCGTCGCCTTCCTCTTGTGGGGCTCCGGCCAGCCCGACGACCCCGAGTTCGTCGACTCCCGCACGGTTCCGACGCCCGCCGACGGCCTGGCGTTCAGCGAGGTCGGCCGCCTCATCGGCGACACGTGCCTGAAGCTGCTGGTCGCCGACGATCCGGCGGAGCGGGCGAGTGGGCTGCGGGGCCGGGAGGGCGAGCTCGACCGGGTCGACGGGATGCTCTTCGTCGGCGACGCCCCGTCCATGGGTGCCTTCACCATGTCGGAGGTGGTAGCGCCGATCGAGATCGGCTTCTACGACGCCGAGGGCACCCACCTCGGCGGGCACGACATGGTGCCGTGCGCCGACTCCATCCAGAAGTGCGTCACCTATCCGCCTCCCTCCCCGTGGAGCTTCGCCGTGGAGACCAAACCCGGCGAGCTGCCTGACGGCAACCTCGGTGGCGAGTGCGAGGTGCCGCCGCCGACCTGACCGTCACCGGCTTCTGGGCGCGTTTTTCGCTGCCATGCCGCGGTTGACGCACCCAGAAGGCGGAGAAACCGTCGTCGCGAGCCGCCCTGCCGCCCGTCTCACGTTCCAGATGGCACGGGACGACCGGAGGGTGACGATGCGCAGGTTCGTGGTGGTGGCTTTGACGGCCGCGCTGATGACCGGGCTGGTCGGATGGCAGTCGGCCGAGGCGGCCAAGACCAAGCGCACGCCGCCCCCTCCCTACAAGGGGTACCTCTTCGTGGGCGAGGGGTCGAGCACCGTCGTCGACGCCTACCCGTGCATCGAAGACTCGCCCGGCCACTACTACGGCGAGGGTGACGCGCACGACCACTGGACCGTCGCGTGCGTGAAGCAACGGACGAAGAAGTACACCCTCACGTGGTCGGGCTGGAACGGGACCATGCACCGCTGCACGAGCGTGCTCACCGGCGGGATGTACTGCGAAGGCCTCGTCGTCACCGACCACGGCGACCACCTCAAGGTGTGGGGTGCGACCCCGCTGCTTGCCGAAGGTGCCCGCTTCACCATCACGTGGCGGTACTGACCGTCACACCCTCCACGTAGGGTTCTCCACCGAGCGCCCGACGGGCGCGTTGGAGAGCGGGAACGGGCGTTGGTACGCTGCCCAGGTTCACCGGCAGCCGCCATCGATCCGCTGATCGGGCTGCCCTCGTCCTGCTCCCCCTGGGAGCCCGCGGCGCGGCCGCGGTCCGAAGGAGGTGACGGTCGTTGCGACCGTACGAACTCGTGATCATTTTCGACGCCGACCTGGATGACGACGCCATCCGGTCCATCGTCGACCGCACGCTGGAGCAGATCCGCAGCGGCGACGGTGAGCCGGGACGGGTCGACCACTGGGGCAAGCGGCGGTTCGCCTACGAGCTCAAGCATCGCTGGGAGGGCTACTACGTCGTGGCCCAGGCCAAGGCGGAGCCCGACACCATCGCCGGTGTCGATCGAGCGCTCTCCCTCATGGACGAAGTCCTGCGTCACCGCATCGTGCGGATCCCCGAAGAGGTCTACGGGGCCGAAGCCGCACCGGCGGTGGCCGCCAGCGAGGAATAGGGAGGCGTCATGGCGAACGGCAACAGCGTCACGATCGTGGGCAACCTGACCCGCGATCCCGAACTGCGGTTCACACCGAGCGGGGTGGCCAAGGCCCAGATGGGCGTGGCCGTGAACCGCCGCTGGCAGAACCGCCAGACCAACGAGTGGGAGGAGGCGACCTCCTTCTTCAACGTGGTCGCCTGGCGAGAGCTGGCCGAGAACGTCGGCGAGTCGCTCACCCAGGGTTCCCGCGTGATCGTCACCGGCCGCCTCGAGCAGCGCTCGTGGGAGACCGACCAGGGCGAGAAGCGCAGCATCATCGAGATCGTCGCCGACGAGATCGGCCCGAGCCTGCGCTGGGCCACCTGTGAGGTGTCGAAGACCGACCGTCGCACCGGCGGCGGCGGTGGTGGCACCGGCGGCGGTGGTGGTGGCGGCGGCACCGGTGGCGGTGCCACCACCGCCGCCGCCGGTGCGACGGTCGGTCTTCGAC
>DATLFW010000395.1:0-2498 GCA_035540775.1 Acidimicrobiia bacterium | reverse complement strand
CGCACCTGGCGAGGACGTACCTCTACGAGCGGGACGAGGCGGTGGCCGACGTCGCTGCCGGCGCCCGCGCCTTCTGCCTCCACGGCCTCCTCGGCTAACCCCGCCGTTCTTGGCCCTTTGTGCAGGGCTATGCGCGGTTCCGGAGGCCAAGTTCGCAGGGGAACGATCCCGGCAGTCGTGCCTCGGGCGCGGAGGTCTCCGCCTGATGTTCGGCCCCACCGGACGGGTCGTCGACCTCGGCCGCGCCACCCGCCTCTTCACCGGCGCCGCCCGCCGAGCCCCTGACGATCGAGGCGCCGCCGCCGAGTGGGCGGCCGGGGTTCGGTTCGACGCCCACCCACCGGCACCGACCCGATGGCACCGACATCACCTGAACGCGGGCTACCCCAGCTTGGTCAGGGCGCGGCGGAGGCCGCGGATGGCCTGGTTGATGCGCTGGTCGTTCTCGACGAGGGCGAAGCGCACGAAGTCGTCGGAGTCGGGGCCGAAGCCGATGCCGGGTGAGACGGCGACCTTGGCCTCCCGCACCAGCATCGACGAGAACTCGACACTCCCGAGTTCCCGGTAGGGCTCGGGGATGGGCGCCCACACGAACATGGTCCCCTTCGGCTTCTCGACCTCCCACCCGATCCGGTTCAGCCCGTCGCAGAGGGCGTCACGCCGGCGCAGGTAGATGTCGTTCACCTCTTTGGGATAGTCGGGTGCCTCGTTCATCGCCACGATGGAGGCGATCTGGATCGGCTGGAAGGTCCCGTAGTCGAGGTACGACTTCAGCTTCGCCAGCGCCCCCACGATCTCGGGATTGCCGACGAGAAAGCCCACCCGCCACCCGGCCATCGAGAAGCCCTTGGTGAGGGTGTACAGCTCCACCGCCACCTCCTTCGCCCCCTCCGCCTGGAGGATCGACGGGGGGTTGTGGCCGTCGAAGGCGATGTCGGCGTAGGCGAAGTCGTGGATCACGATGATCTCGTGCTCGCGGGCGAAGTCGACGATCTCCTGCATGTAGTCGAGCTCGACACACGCCGTCGTCGGGTTGTGCGGGAACGACACGATCAGCACCCGCGGCTTCGGCCACTGCCGCTCGTGCGCCTCCCGCACGTTCTCGAGGAAGTTCTGCCCCGGTCCGAGCCGGACCTGTTGCACCTCGGCGCCGGCGAGGAACGGGGCGTAGATGTGGATCGGGTACGACGGCGACGGCACAAGCGCCGAGTCGCCGGGCTGGAGGAGCACCCACATGAGGTGCGACAGCCCCTCCTTGGCGCCGATGGTGGTGATCGCCTCGGTCTCGGGGTCGAGCTCGACGCCGAACTTTCGGAGGTACAGGTCGCAGATCGCCCGGCGCAGATTCGGGATGCCGCGGCTGGCCGAATACCGGTGGTTCTTCGGCTGGCGCACCGCTTCGCACATCTTCTCGACGGCGTTGTCGGGCGACGGGATGTCGGGGTTGCCAAAGCCGAGGTCGATGACGTCCTCGCCGGCTCGCCGGGCCTGGAGCTTCAGTTCGTTGATGATGGCGAAGACGTACGGGGGAAGACCCTCGATGCGGCGGAACTCCATCTGCGCAAGGTACCACCGGCCTTCGCGGGCATGGCTACGCTTTGGCCCGCCGGAAGCGGCGTTTCGGCTGTTCTTGTGCACCCGGACGCCGATCAACAGCCGAAAGGCGGGCGGGGACGGCCCGACGCGACATGAGCCACGACATCGACACCGTCTTCCTCGACGTCGGCGGCGTGCTGCTCCTCCCCAACCACGACATCGTGCTCGACGCCCTCGCCGCCGCCGGCGTCCACCTCGACGCCGACGAGGCGGCGCTCGATCGAGCCCACTACGCCGGTGCCGCCGCCCTCACCGACTTCCCCGCCGAGAACGTCGAAGTGTGGAACGTCTACCAACGGGCCTACGCCGTCGCCGCGGGCGTCCCCGACCACCTCCTCGACCAGGCGTGTGCCGCGCTTGCCGCCGCCTTTCCCCGCCTCGACATGTTCTCCCGGCCCGCACCGGGTGCCCACGAGGCGCTCTCCGATCTGGCCGCGACGGGCGTCGCCCTCGCCATCGTCTCCAACGCCCAGGGTCAGGTCGAAGGGCTCCTCGCCGACGCCGGGTTGTGCCAGTGCGGTCCCGGCGCAGGCGTGACGGTCGCCGCCGTCATCGACTCGCACGCCGTCGGGGTGGCGAAGCCCGACCCGCGCATCTTCGAGCTGGCGATGGCGGCCGTGGGCACGACGGCCGATCGGGCCGTCCACGTCGGCGACGTCGTCGGCGCCGACGTCGACGGGGCGACGGCGGCGGGGATCACACCGCTCCACCTCGATCCTCACGGCCTGTGCGCCGACGGCGGTCACGCTCACGTGACCTCGTTGGCCGAAGTCGTCGACCTCCTCACCTGACGGGAGATGGGCGCGCGCAGCAGTCCGAGGCCTAGGGCTCGAGGCGCGGAAGGAGCTCGTCGGCCAGCACGTCGGCGTTGGCAGGGTCGGAGGCATCCAGCGGGGCGAGGA
>DATLFW010000394.1:0-2040 GCA_035540775.1 Acidimicrobiia bacterium | reverse complement strand
GTGCGACATCACACTGGCGTATCCCGAACGGGTGGCAAGGGCCACCGTCTCGAGGGTCTCGGTCAGGCTGCCGATCTGGTTCACCTTCACCAGCACGGCGTTGGCGACGCCGTCGTCGATCCCCCGCTGCAGGCGTTCGACGTTGGTCACGAAGAGGTCGTCGCCCACGAGTTGGACGCCGTGGCCCAGGCGGCCGGTGAGCGCCGCCCACCCGTCCCAGTCGTCCTCGGCCATGCCGTCCTCGATGGAGATGATCGGGTACCGCTCGCAGAGCCCGGCCAGAAACCCGGCGAACTCCTCGGGCGAGTAGTCCTTGCCTTCGCCGGTCAGGCGGTACCGGCCGTCCTGGAAGAACTCGCTCGACGCCACGTCGAGGGCGATGGCGATGTCGTCGCCGGGGCGGAACCCGGCCTTCTCGACCGCCTCCACCAGCAGCGCCACTGCCTCCTCGTTCGACGGGAGGTTGGGGGCGAAGCCGCCTTCGTCCCCCAGGCCGGTCGACAGCCCCCGCTCCTTCAGGATGGCCTTCAGGGCGTGGTACGACTCGACGCCCCACTGGAGCGCCTCGCCGAACCCGGCCGCGCCGACGGGCATGAACATGAATTCCTGCACGTCGACATTGCTGTCGGCGTGGGCGCCCCCGTTCAGGACGTTCATCATCGGGACGGGAAGGACGTGCGCGTTCGCTCCGCCGACGTATCGGTACAGGGGCAACTCTTCCTCGTCGGCCGCCGCCTTCGCCGTGGCGAGCGAGACCCCGAGGATGGCGTTGGCCCCGAGCCGACCCTTGTTGGGCGTGCCGTCGAGGTCGACGAGCACACGGTCGATGCCTCGCTGGTCGAGCGCCTCGAGGCCGAGGAGGGTGTCGCGGATTTCACCGTTGACGTGGTTGACGGCCGTCAGGACGCCCTTGCCGAGGTACCGGTCGCCGCTGTCACGGAGTTCGACGGCCTCGTAGGCGCCGGTGCTGGCGCCGCTCGGAACCGCGGCCCGGCCGCGCGCGCCCGACTCCAGCCCGATCTCGACCTCGACGGTGGGGTTCCCCCGGGAGTCGAGGATCTCCCGACCGACGACCTGGGTGATGGCTGACATTGCGTGACTCCTGTTGTTGAAGTGGAAAGCGTAGTTCAGTGCCTCTGATGTGCCTGCGATAGAACCGCATGCTGCGCCCGAGGCAACACGCATCGCGGTCGCACGTTCACCGGCCGTTCAGGGACGCCAGTGCTCGACGACGCCGTCGAGCGACGGCTCCTTCGGCGGCTTCTCGCCCCCCTCGCTCGGGGTGCCGACATAGACGAACCCCATCACGGCGTCGGCCTCACGCAGCCCGAGCGCCACCTTCACCCGAGCGTCGTAGGCCGGGTCGCCGGTGCGCCACATGGTGGCGTAGCCGAGCTCGACGGCGGCCAGGCACAGGTTCTGCACGGCCGCGGCCGCCGACGCCTGTTGCTCCTCCCACGGGATCTTGTCGCTCTCCCGCCGCACGGCCGCCGCCACGATCACCATGGGCGCGCGGCCGAGCTTGGTGCGCTCCTTCGTCCGCTGCCCCTCGGTCGGCTCGACACCCGCCTCCTCGCACCGGGCGAGATAGGCGTCGAGGAGCACCTGGCCGAAGTCGTCCTTGGCCTGCCCGCCGAGCACCACGAACTTCCACGGCCGCAGCTCGCCGTGGTCGGGCGCGCACGCCGCCGCCTCAAGCATCAGGCGCAGCTCGTCGGGCGACGGCGCCGGCTCCACGAGACGGCCGATCGACCGGCGGGCCCGGATGGCGTCGAGGACGTTCATCCCGCTCATTCTGGGTGCAGTCGACACGGCTATGCCGTGTCGGGCGCACCCAGAAGCCCGCCGCCGGCGCCCGCCTCGATCCAGAGGGCGGCGACCGTATCGGGCTCCGCCTCCTCCAGGTCGACGCCTCGCTCGGCCGCCAGCCGCTCCATCGCCCGGAACCGCTCCCGGAACCGGTGGGCCCAGCCCCGCAGGGCGCTCTCGGCGTCGAACCCCTTCGCCCGCGCCACCATCACCGTGGCGGCGATGCCGAGC
>DATLFW010000393.1:0-2008 GCA_035540775.1 Acidimicrobiia bacterium | reverse complement strand
ACGCGGAGTGGAGGCTCGCGGGAGGCAACGACGCTCCGACGAGCACTGCGCCGCCGCCGCCCCCGCCGCCCGCTGAGGGAAGCTACGGAAGCGATCCCACCCTCGACCGGCTGCAGGACCGTTGCGCGACCGGCGACGCGGAAGCGTGCACTCAGTTGTACTGGGACTCGCCGCTCGGCTCGGATTACGAGCGCTTCGGCGAGGAACGAATGGGCGCCAGCGAGTCGCTGGATGGCGACACGATGATGGTGATCGAAGCGGTTGCGATGCAGATGACCTGGGACCAGATGACTGCATCTGATCGAGCCACTGCTTGTGAGGGGTACAACACCTTCGGACCTGAGATCTCCTACGGCTTCTTCACGGCTGGCACGAACGGCGAGGAGATCTCGTTCGCGTCGTTCGTGACCTTCTTCGACGAGAAGTGCTGATACCCGTCTGACCGGATGGGGAGAGCGCCGGCGGATGCGAGGCACTCCGACTTCGTGGGGATCTTCGAGGGGTGTGCGCGCCCCATCGGTCTCGTACTGGCGACCGTCCGCCTCGGCTGATCCCCGCCGCCGGGGGTCGTCAGCCCCAGGTGTCGTCGGCGAAGTGCTCGTCCCGGACGTCGCCGAGGCGGCCCACGGTGCGGCCGCACGTCGCGCAGCGGAACATCGGCAGGTCGTCCTCGACGACGCAGCCGCCGAGCTCGATCTCGCCGCGCTCGGCGGCCTCGAACATCGTGTCGCTCGGGTAGCCGTAGACGATCGGGGTCATCGAGGCCCCACAGCACCAGGGCACGTGGCGGTTCGTCGGCCCGGTCATCCGAACGGCTCCAGGGAGATCTGGAGCGGGTCGTCCTCGGTGAAGCCGTAGACAGTCGCCAGGGTGAGGAGCGTGTGCCGGCATGCCTCGGGCAGCTGCTGGATCGGCCACGAGCGGGTGTGGTTGCGGGGTTGGATGTCGTCGTCGCCGGAGAGGTCGGGGACGGGATCGCCCCAGCCGAGCTCGCGGAGCGCGGCGCGCTGGTCCGGGTCGAGGCGCCAGTCGACGGGCAGGTAGTAGTCGCCGGCGACCTCGGTGAAGAGGGCGCCGCCCTCGTCGGGACCGAGGTGGGCGAAGCTCGGGTTCGGGTGGGGGAGCGCCAGGTCGATGGTCGCCCACCACAGGCCCTCGTCCATGGCGCGGGCGAGGAGGCGGGTCAGGGCGGCGGCGCACGCCTCGAAGCCGCCCGCCGCCGACGGTCGCACCACGAACCGCCGAGGCTCGGACAGCGCCGGCCCGTCCCAGTCGAAGGGCTGCAGCGCACCCACGTCGACCACGTCCCGCCTCCTCGCTCCGGGCTCCGCCGCCCGGTCACAGGATCGGTACGTCCTGGCCGTGACTGCGACCGGTGGGCCGATGCCGTCGTACCCCAACCGTACGATGACCTCACTTCCCCCTCGTGGTTGCTCCCTCGAAGGATGTCCGTCACCATGGCCCTCGACGCCCGTTCCCGCGCTTCGATCTACGAAGCGCTGTCTCCCGTCATCGGCGAGGCCAACGCCAACGATCTCATGTCTCAGTTCCCTTCGATCGAGGACGACGAGCTGGTCACGAAGCACTTCCTCCGTGCCGAGCTCGCCGAGCGGTTCCACCGCCAGACCGTCTGGCTGGTGGCGACGGTGGCCGCAGCCTTCGCCGGGTCGACGGCGATCCTCGGATCGCTCATCGCGCTCCAGTGAGCGGGCGCCGACCCGACGCCTCCGGAGCGGTCAGACCATGCGTGCCAGGTTGTCGAGCGTCGTGCGCATGTTCTGCTCGTTGTGGGCGCGGATGTCACCGATGCCCATCGTCGCCCCGGCGAGCTTGGCGAACCACGCCGGCCGACGGTCGGTCCAGGACTCGGTGACGACGGTGGCGTCGCCGTCGGGCTCGAGGTCGTAGGCCCAGCGGGCGGCCGGGATCGGGCCGACGGCGACGTCGAACGCGAAGCGGCGGCCGGGATCGGCGTCGATCACGGTGCACGTCGTGGACCAGCGTCGCC